>CAZMDE010000040.1:0-13411 GCA_964564355.1 uncultured Bacteroidales bacterium
GTGACGAAAACAATAGTTATGATGTTACCTTTACAATAGGAGTTGTTGGAGAATCTCCTTCATATCAGTGGTATGAAGGAAATCTTGAAAACCCTTTACCTTTTGCTAACAATAATTTTCTTACAATTTCTCATGTAACTACAGATGATGCAGGAGTATATTTTGTAGTTGTAACCAATGTTTGCGGAAGCTTAACAAGTAATTTTGATACATTGATTGTAGATATGCCTATAGTTTCCGGAGCTAATATAACAGTATCACCAGATAGTACAAATTTATGTTCAGGAATTTCAGCTACTTTAACAGCTAACACAACTGATGGAACAAATATTAATTATCAGTGGTATTATAATGATAGTCCTGTAGGTGAAAATATATCAACCTATACTGTTAATGAAACAAGTGGAGATAACAATGGAGATTATTACTGCGTTTTATCAAATTCTTGTGGAAAAATAACAAGTGATACTTTAACTTTAACCTTTTATCCTCCAAGTGAACTTATCTTGAGTTATTCGACCGAAGGTGATAGTTTATGCGAGGGTAATTCTACCAATTTAGTAGTTAATGGTATACCTTTTCTGCCATATACTATACAATGGTATTTAAATGGAGAGATTATTGAAGGGGCAACAACTGACCCATATTTACTAGACCCAGTAGAAACAGGCAATACCGGACAATATTATATGGTAATTACTACTGTTTGCGAAAGCGTTACAAGTGATCCAATTAGCCTGACAGTATTTGCACCACCAGTAATAACAGTTCAATCACAAGATACATTAATAACCTGTTCTGACACTCCGATTACTTTATTTGTAACAACTACAGGAACGAACTTAACATATCAGTGGTATAATAATGAAGGTGTAATAGAGGGAAGTACATCAGATACATTAAGTACAGCCACAGCAGGTACATATTATAGCATTGTAAGCGGAACATGCGGGTCTCCAGTTACATCCGATTCAATAGTTTTGAATTTAAACACTCCGGCATTAATAGTAAGTCAACCATCCGGAGGTATTCAATGTGAAGATTTTGAATATACATTCACTATAGTTGCAGAAGGTGCAGAGCCATTAACATATCAATGGTATAAGGATGGAAATCCTTTGGAATTTATAGGCACTAGTTTTACTCTTGAAAGTGTTGTTGCATAAGATGAAGGTAATTATACATGTGTTGTTACTAATGTTTGCGGTAACGTTACAAGTGACGCAGCATTTCTTGACATTCAAGTATTACCTGATATTGATGAGCAACCTATTGGTGGAGCAAAATGTTTTGGAGATAATGTTATTTTGTCTGTGACAGCATCAGGCTCAACTGGACTCATGTATCAGTGGTATAAAAATCAGAGGAGTATACATAATGCTACAAACAGTACTTATACTATAAACAATATTGGTTTGACAGGTGCAGGCAGCTATTTCTGTATTGTCAGCAACGAATGTGCTTTGATTCAAAGTGATGTTGCAGTTATAACAGTAGGTTCATCAGTTGCAATAACAGAACAGCCTGTAGGATTTGAAGAATGTGTTGGCACTGAGGTTCAATTCAGTTTGACAGCTACAGGAACAAGTCCAAGTTATCAGTGGTATAAAAATGGTATATTAATTCCTTTAGCTACAAACAGAACTTATGGAATTCAATCTATAGCATTATTTGATGCAGGTAATTATAAATGTATTGTAAGTGGATGCAACACTATTGAAAGTGATGTGGTAAGTCTTACAGTTAATACGCCACCTGAAATTACTGCCCAGACTGAACAGGATGCACACACTTGTCCTGGTATATCTAAAGAATTATTTGTAACTGCAACAGGAAAGGATTTAAGCTATCAGTGGTATAACACATCAGGAATAATGATAGATGAAAACCTTTCAACACTTAATACAGATATAGCAGATAGTTATTATTGTATAGTAAGCGGTACATGTGCACCTAATACTACAACATCTCTTGAAATAACATTGTCAATAGATTCAGCACCATCAATTGAAATTACAGCTACTTCTCATGTAAAATATGCTGAAGACAGCATCGTATACACTGTGGAGCCATCAGGTACAGCTCCTTTCTATTATCAATGGAAAAAGGATAATATTGATTTACCAGGGGCAACAAACAGCACACTTGAGTTAAATCCAATATTATTCGGAGATGCAGGAATTTATTCAGTTAATATTTCAAATGCTTGCGGAAATGAACCAACTCCAGTAATTGACACCTTAACAGTTATAAATAAATTTACTGTTGATGGAACACTGACCTATGATAATTTAGCATCTACACCAATAACAAATACTAAATTATACCTGATAAAAAATGTAATAGAAGAAGAAGATGTTAGATATCCATTTCCTCCTCCTTCAGGCAGTATTGATTCCACAATAACTGACATTTCCGGTCATTTTGTATTCAATCATGTAATTGCAGGCAGGTACAGGATTATTCCGGTAATAACTAAACCATGGGGTGGAAGTAATCCAACAGATGCTTTAATAGTCAACAGAAATTATATTGGTCTTTACACATTCATAGATGATTTAAAGGAGAGAGCTGCAGATGTTTCATCAGATACAATAATTGAACCATTAGATGCTTTGTTAATTAATCAAAGATATGTAAGGAAAATTAAAACTTTCCCAGGTGCTGACTGGCTCTATTCCGGAGATGTATTTGAAGTTACAGATTCTATGACTTATGATATTAAAGCAATATGCACAGGAGATGCAAACGGTTCATATGTTCCAGGTCTAAGGTATGAATATGTTGATTTCAATAAAGAAGGTAACATAGTTGTAAAACCAGGAGAAATGTTTAACATGCCATTAATAATTGGGAAAGACGTTGATTTAGGAGCAATTGGTTTAAAGATAAAATACTCCGGAGTTAAGGTTTATGATGTTATATCTGATATAAAAGGTTTGGTATATAATATAGAAGACAATAATGTTTATATTGCCTGGACTTCAACACCTAATAATAGTGTTAACCTTAAAGCAGGTGACCAGTTTATTTATCTGAAATGTATGCTTATAAATAATGTAACTGATTTAGATAATATTTTTATCTTAAGCAGTGAAAGTAAGTTAGCTTACAATAGTAGTGAAAGTGAGTTAGCTGACAATAGTAGTGAAAGTGAATTAGCTGATAATAATATAAATGAAATTAATGAGCAAATAATTAATATGCCAAAATTACAACAGGTTCAGGTTAGTAATGCTGAATTTAGCTTTGGTTCTTATCCAAATCCATTTACCAGCATAACAACAATTACATATTATTTACCAGAAGCATGTGATGTAACAATAACAGTTAATAATTTGCTTGGACAAGAAATGCAAACACTTGTAAGCGAACAAAAGGATAAGGGTTTATATAATGTAACTTTTGATGCAGGTAGTCTTGCAAAGGGAGTATATTCTTATCGTATATCAGCTGGTTCAAATACAGGAACAGGGAAATTATTGTTAGTTAAATAATATTAATATGATATAAAAGACGAAGTTTTAAGACTTCGCCTGTTAAAAACAGAAGAGGCAGCTTTTAGCTGCCTCTTCTGTTTTTAAATGTGTTGCAATAATTGTATATATAATGCCTTACTGTTTTAATAATAATTTTTTTCAATTTATGTCCATTAAGTTTATATCTTTGTAATAATTATCTAAAAAATCAATCATTAATTAAATATTATTATCATGAAAAAAATCAATGTATTTTTATTCACACTGACGATAGTGTCTATGCTATTTGTGCAAAGCGCTATAGCAACAATGAACCCAATAACAGTATATGCAACATCAGGAACTGCGGGACCAACTTCATATGCGAGTTTAAAATTGGCATTTGATAAGATAAATGATGGCACCCATAAGGGCGTAATAAATGTAGCAATAGAGGGCAATGTAACTGAAGGGCCAAGTTTTCCCATACTCCGAGCCAGCGGGAACGGAGGAGCATTATACAACTCTATTAAAATTTACCCAACTTCAAAAGGGCTTACTATTACTGGTAATAATACAAGCGGTCCCATTATATGGTTCATTGGTGCAGATAATGTAACAATAGATGGAAGTTATTCAGGAGGACCAAATAATCCAATTTTACCAGATGGCGACTTAACCAAGGACTTAACAATTGTAAATACAAGCAATGGAACAGGTGAATCGACAATTCAGTTTTCAGGAGGAGCGACAAATAACACGATTCAATATTGTAAAATAAAGGGGTCAGCTATAAATTCCGGTGATCCGAGTCATGGAGGAGTTATATTTTTCTATACAGGGGGGAATACCGGAAATACAATACAATATTGCGATATATCAGATGATGGTACGAATTTTCCTAATTATGGAATTATATCTAATGGTTCTTCGGGAGCAGGGGTAAACAGCGGGATAACGATAAAAAACAATAATATCTTTAATTTCTGGAGCTCTTCTGCAAATTCATCTGCAGGTATTTATTTGTATGATTATAGTTCGGACTGGACAATAAGCGGCAACAGCTTCTATCAAACAGTAACAAGAACCGGAATATCTGGAACTAAGTATTATGGGATTAACATTACTTACAGGTTTGCAGCAGCAGGGAATAATTTTGTTATTAAAGATAATTACATAGGAGGTTCAGCGCCCGAGTGTGGAGGAGATCCTTTAACAGTTGTTGGCGATGTGGGTCACCAATTTTATGGAATGTATTTAATATTAGGAACCGTAATAACATCATCTGTTCAAAATAATAAAATAAAAAACATTAACTATACGGGGGGATATTTCATGGGGTTATATCCATATTCAGGCAATATAGATATAGGAACAGAAACAGGAAATATCATAGGGGACTCTATAGGAACCGGCTCTATAAAGGTTACAAGAGAAGGAGTGGGGAACTATGCATATTTTTATGGAATATATACCAGGAGCACCGGAACAGTAAATATCAAAAACAATATTATAGGGTCTGTTACTTTGGATGGGGGAGCACTTCATAATTTTTACGGGATATATAAATATGATGAAGGCATAGTTAATATCAGCGATAATTTGATAGGTAGTAAATCAACAGCTAATAGCATACAGGCAATAACATCAACTCAAAACTACCAGGAAGTTAATGGTATTTTGAGTGATGGGACAGGCACGGTTACTATAACCGGAAACACTATTGCTAATTTGAATAATGCAAGTACAGGCACAAGCGGAGTGTTTATTAATGGGATCAATTGCACAGCAGGAGTAAATACAATTGAAAACAATACGGTACGCAACCTGACAACAGCCAGTGGAACTTCGGGAAATTATCAAACAGTAGTCGGTATCAGAATGTATTCAGAAACAGCCGGAGCGCAGACAGTAAAAGGAAATACGATATACGCTTTATCTAACACTAACAGCAGTGGAGCAGTTGCAGTAATGGGAATGCTTATATACGGAAATCAAAGCGGCACTTATAATGTTTATAAGAACTTTATTCACAGTTTGTCGCTATCAACATCCTCTTCGTTAGCGCGAATAGTCGGACTAATGAATTATGGAGGTATAGTTTCCTACTCAAATAATATCATCAGTTTGGGTTATGGTATAACGACAGATGCTGAAATTACAGGATTTTATGATTTTAATAATGCATTATTAAAGAATGATTTAGCGTATTATAATACAGTATATATAGGCGGAACAGCATCCTCTACATCATCCTCTTCCTATGCTTTCAGGAGTGTTGTCAATGTTTGTAATAGAGATATCAGAAACAATATATTTTATAACGGACGTTCCAATTCGGGAGGCACAGCAAAACATTATGCAGCCCTCTTTGATTATACAAGTGCCGGCTCTCTGACATTAGATTATAACAATTATTATGCACCCGGCACAGGCGGAGTTTTGGGGAGATATGCAAATAATGACAAAATAGCTTTACCTATCGTAACCGATAAAGATGCACACAGCTTAATCACTGATCCTGCATTTGCAAATGCCGGTGGAACGGAGGCAGAAGATTATAAGCCAACTGCTGATAACATATTAGCAGCAACAGGCACAGGTATTCTGACAGATTATGCCGGAACAACAAGGAGCGAAACTATCCCTGCTATGGGCGCCTGGGAGATTGCTGTTTCTCCGGGTCCGTCTGCACCGACAGGCGATGCATCGCAATCATTCTGCACCTCAGGAACAGTTGCAGATTTAACAGCTTCAGGAACTGCTATTAAATGGTATGATGCGGCAACAGGAGGAAATCTTCTTAGCTCTGGTACAGCTTTGGTAACAGCTACTCATTATTATGCAAGCCAAACAGTAGATGGTTTAGAAAGTTCATCGAGGTTAGATGTATTGGTAACAATAAATACAAAGCCTTCAATAGGAACACAACCAAGAGAAGCAACTAAATGTTCAGGAAGTGAATCCACATTTACAGTAGCAGCAACAGGGTCTTTACTTTCATATAACTGGCAATCAGATGGAGTCAATTTAACAAATACAGGAGTTTATTCAAATGTAACAACAGCCACAATGAATATATCTGATGTTACAGGGTTAAACGGAAAAAAATATAAGTGCATAATAAGCGGAGTATGTACACCAGCAGTAACCTCAAATGAAGTAATACTGACAGTGAATGAACTACCGATAATTACAAAAGAGCCAGAATCAGTGAGAGAATGTGCAGGAAAAGAAGTAAGCTTTACTTTATCAGCAACAGGAACTTCATTATCCTACCAATGGAAGGAAAATGAAGTAAATCTCTCTGATACAGAAGTGTATTCAGGTGTAACAACAAATGAAATGACTATTTCAGATATAACAGGATTAGATGATAAAATGTACAAATGTGTGGTAAGCGGAGCATGTACACCTTCTGCAACTTCAGAAATAGCCTTACTAATAGAGTATGATCTTCCGGTAATCACAGAACAGCCATCCGGATCAAGTATTTGCCGAGGAGATTCTGCAACATTGAGTGTTTCTACAGAAGGTTCACATTTATTGTACCAGTGGAAAATAGATGATGAAAATATAGATGGAGCAACTAATTCTGTTTATAAAACAAATGCAGGAGGCAGCTATACAGTATTAATAATAAATGGTAATGAATGCTCAACATTATCCGATTCAGCGATAGTTAAATTATATGATTTTGCAGAAATAACAGAACAGCCAACAGGAACAACCCTATGCCAGGGAGACACTGCAACATTAAGCGTAGCAGCAGATGGTACGGAAATGCTCTACCAGTGGAAATTAAATGATGAAGCAATAGTCGGAGCAACTAATTCTGTTTATAAAACAAATGCAGAAGGAAGCTACACAGTGGTAATTTATAATGTTAATGAGTGTTCAATAGTATCAGATGCAGCGATAGTAAAAGTAAATGAGCTTCCCTTAGCTGAAATTACACCTGATGGAGCAACAATTTTCTGTGAAGGTAATTCAGTTATGTTGAATGCAAATACAGGAACAGGATTAAAATACCAGTGGAAGAAAAATAATATAGATATAACAGGAGCAACGTTAATGTCATATAATGTAAATGCATCAGCAACTTATTCGATGGTTGTAACAGACGGCAATAATTGTAAAAAAACCTCCAATGACGAAATTCTGACAGTTTATCCACAGCCAACAGCAGTAATCACTCCCCAGGGACCAAATTCATTTTGTTCAGGAGCAGATATAAATTTAATTTTAAATGCAAATACAGGGACAGATTATAAATATCAGTGGAAATACAATGGCGAAATTATAGAATTTGCAACTAATTCATTTTATACTGTCAATAGTACAGGAAATTACATTGTAGCAGTAAGCAGCAGCAATAACTGTATTAAATATTCTCAACCATTTTCAGTATCAATGTTAACAGCAACAATAACACCAGTAAGTAAAACGAAATTCTGTCAGGGAGGAAATGTAGTATTAAGAGCAAATTATTCCCTGGGATTAAATTACCAGTGGAAGAGAAACAATGTAAATATACCGGGAGCAACAGCATTTTCTTATACAGCAAGCATATCAGGAAGCTATACAGTTACAGAAAATCTAAATAATGAATGCACCTCTACCTCAGGAGAAGTGATAGTAACAGTAATGCCTTTACCAACAGCCAATATAATTACACTTGGAACAACGACTCTATGTCCGGATGCCCAGATAAATATAGTATTAAATGCAAATGCAGGATCAGGTTATAAATATCAATGGAAAAATAACGGAGAAAACATAGAAGGGGCAACCAATTTAACCTATATTGCCAATACAACCGGAAATTATGTAGTTGAAGTCACAAATAGCAGTAATTGCATAAAAGAATCACAAGCCTTACCTATTAACTTATTAACAGCAACAATAAACACACTCGGCAACACTACTTTCTGCAAGGGAGGGAGAGTGATATTGTTAGCAAATAATTCACAGGGCTTGGTATATCAGTGGAAGAGAAACAATGTAAATATACCTGGAGCAACAACTTCGTCTTATACAGCCAGAGAATCAGGAAGCTATACAGTTACAGAAACGTTTAATAATACATGTGCCAATACTTCCGGAGAAATAGTTGTAACAGTAAATCCGGTGCCAGCAGCAATTATAACTCCATCAGGAGCAACAACCTTCTGTCCAGATTCGCCTGTAAACGTAGTTTTAGATGCCAATACAGGTGAAGGATTAAAGTACCAATGGATTATCAATAACATAAATATACCCGGAGCAACGACTTCGTCTTATACGGCAATAACTGACGGTAAATATTCAGTCCAGGTTATAAACAGCACAGGTTGTTCAATGTATTCAGCGTCATTACCAGTAAGCACATTAATGCCAACTATAACACCACAGGGACCGATAGCATTATGCCAGGGAAGTACAGTTATGCTGAAAACAAACTCAGCAATAGGAGCAAAATATCAATGGCAGAAGAATAATTTAAATATTTCATCAGCAACATCTTCAAATTATACAGTAAATTCTTCAGGTAATTACAATGTTATAGTCAGTCTCGGAAACATTTGTTCTCTGACATCAGATGCAGTAACAGTTACGGTTAATCCAACGCCTTCGGTAACAGTTACAACCCAGGGTTCTAATGTTTTCTGTCCAGGCTCAGAAGTAAGTAAACAAATAAATGCAAATGCTAATCAGGAAGTGCTTTATCAATGGAAAAATAATGGCACAGATATTTCCGGAGCCACTAATTCTACTTATACATCTTCGGCAATAGGAGATTATACGGTTTATGTTGTTAATTCAAATAATTGTTTTAAAACATCATCAGCGGTTTCATTGAAAACAATAACTTCAACGATCAGCCCAAGCGGCACAAAATATATATGTCAGGGATATGGAACACCATTAAAAGCCAATACAGGCCAGGGATTAAATTACCAGTGGAAAAAAGATGGCAATAATATACCATCTGCAACTTTATCTGAATATTATGCATCAGAAGCCGGTTTATATACTGTAATTATGGGCATTGGAGAAGAGTGTTCAGTTGAGTCAGTCGGAGTAATAATTAAGGTAAATCCAAGTCCAGAGACAACTATAACTCCATCAGGAAGAACAGCCATATGCGAGGGTAGCAGTATAATGCTTGTAGCTAATGAAGGAGCAGGATTAAAATACCAGTGGAGAAAGGATATATCCTTAATAACAGGAGCAACAAACTCAACTTATACAACAGCATTAAGCGGTTCATATTCAGTTACAGAAACAAATTTATATAATTGCACTAAAACTTCAAGGGCAGTAGTTATTATAACAAATCCACTGCCTGTAATTGATTTGGGAAATGATGTTACAATTAACCTTTCACAAAACATAGTATTAGATGCGGGAACCGGATTTTCCAGTTACTTATGGAACACAGGAGCAATAAAGCAAACTTTGCTGGTAAAAGGTTCGGTCATAGGTTATGGCAGTCATACTTATTCAGTTACAGTAACAAATTCAGAAAGTTGCCAGGCATCAGACAGTATTCATGTAATAGTTAGAAATCCGATAAAAAAATTAACAGATGGCAGTGATAATATTACAGAACAATCACAACCAAATTTATTTAATAATTATCCGAACCCATTTTCAGGAGTAACAAACATAGAATACTATTTACCGGAAACAGCACAGGTAACATTAAAAGTATATAATATATTAGGCAGAGAAATATCTGAACTTGTTAATACTACTCAGTCAGAAGGTAATTATAAATTAACATTTAATGCTGATAAACTTGCTGACGGTATTTACACTTTAAGTATTAATGTTAAATCAGAAAATATTAACTTTAATAAAACAAAGCTGATGATTCTGAATAATAAAGTCAGATAAGCCTTAAATCTTTAATTTTTTAAAATAATTTTAAAAAGCCCTGTTTTATCAGGGCTTTTTAATTAGCTAAAGAATAATTATCAATTATCAGTAATATCAGGACAAGACATATTTTGTTAATTTTGCAGGATAAACATGAAAGAGAAGAAAAACATAAGAACATTGAGCCAGGAAAGCATAGGTAGCTTCTTTGCTGAGAATAATGATAAGCCATACAGGGCAAAGCAGGTTTATGAGTGGATATGGCAAAAAGCAGCACAGTCATTTTCACAGATGACAAATTTGCCAATAAATACGAGGAAACTACTTGATGATTCATTTTATATAAATAACACAACAATAAAATCATTTCAAAAAAGCATTGATGGAACCATAAAGGTTTTGTTCATGCTGCCTGATAATAATTTAGTTGAGGGGGTTCTGATACCAGAAAAGCAAAGAGTGACAGCATGTATATCCTCCCAGATTGGCTGTGCTTTTAAATGCAGTTTTTGTGCAACGGGGAAGCTTGGCTTTAAACGAAACCTGGGGGTAGATGAGATATTTGATGAGGTAGTCTTATTAAAAAAACTGTCACTTGAACATTATTCAGTTTCATTGTCTAATATAGTATATATGGGCATGGGAGAGCCTTTGATGAATTATGAAAATGTAATCAAGTCAATAGATAAGATAACATCAGATGAAGGGCTTGCAATGTCACCCAAACGAATAACAGTATCAACAGTGGGGATTCCGGAGAAGATAAGGAAGCTGGCAGATGATAATATTAAGTTTAATCTTGCTATATCAATTCATTCAGCAAATGAAGAAAAAAGGAGTTCAATTGTCCCAATAAACAAGAAGTATTCTTTGCAGGAACTCTCACAGGCAATCAAATATTTCCACAATAAAACAAAGAAAAGGATAACGTATGAATATTTAATGTTAAAAGATATAAATGATTACCCGGCTGATGCACAGGAATTGGCACATTTCTGTAAGATTTCGCCATGCAAGATAAATCTTATTGAATATAACAGTACAGAAAAAAGTGAATTTCGGAAAGCGGATAATTATAAAACCGGGCTTTTTGCTGAGTTTCTAAAAAACTGCAATCTCATAGTTAATATCCGCAGAAGTAAAGGGAAAGATATAAATGCCGCCTGCGGACAGTTATGCCTGAAATGATGTACGAAGTACGATTTATTCACTAAATAATTAAATTTTAATTGTGTTCATGAGCTCACTTCGTTCGGTTACGAATTACGATTTACAAAGTATGATTTTAGGTTTATTTAAAAGGTAAGTCATAATTCTGCAACGAAGGCACCGGAGTGGGGGACTGAGTAATATTTTATATTATAGTCCTTACATTCTTCAATCCATTTATTAATTTTCCAAATAGAATTTGAGGAGTCGAAAATTATTTGCTTTGCCTCTATATTCTGCAAAATTTCTTTAATGTTTGTTTTAATGTTATCTGCTATAATCAGATAATCAGAAGAAATTCTGAATGATGAATGCTGAATGCTGAATTTTGAATAATTGGATTTATTTATTATGGTTAATTTTTTATTGTAAAATTGAATGAAGTTATTGTTTAAATAGAGATTATGAGACCTGAGATTTGAGACATTAGATAGGTCTGAATTTGCTAAGATATGATGAGATTTACCCTGAATGAAATCATAGGCAGATTGTTTGCGAATGGAATAGACAATGAATTTTTTTTGGGAAATAGCATTGTAAGTGTCCATAGAAATCAAGATTGCAAGAATGGCTGTAAAAGCTAATGATGATTTCATAAAGAGCTTAGACCTGTTAATAAGCGCAATGATAAGCAGAACGAGGATTATATAAATTAAAATTAATTCATAAGAGTTAATATTAATTTGCCTGATAGTTGATAAAGGGGCTTGTTCGACAGCTCTTGTAGTGTAATTTATAAACCTGACAAGCATTATAAAGATTTCAGAAAAAATAATGTTTAAAGTAAAAGGATTTAAGACAAGGATAAGGAAACCGGCATAAGTTATAACAAAAGCAAGGGGAATAATTATCAGGTTTGTGATAATGAAATAGACAGGGAAGTAGTGAAAATAATACATGACAAGAGGAGAAACAGCTAACTGTGCAGAAAGAGAAACAGCGATGGCAGTCCATATAATTTTTAAAACAGGATTGGAAGCAGGATATAGTTTGTTAAAATACGGGTATAAAATTATAATACCTGCAACAGAAATATATGAAAGCTGGAAGCCAATATCAGCAATAAGAAATGGATTGAAAAGAAGCAGGAAGAAAGCTGAAATTATAAGTAAATTAAGAGTGTCAGTTTCCCTGTTGAACATTTTTCCAACAATAAAGAAGGAGAACATTATAGAAGCTCTGAGAATGGATGGAGACAAGCCGCAAACGAAGGTGTAAAACCAAATAGCAAGTAAAAGAAAAATAGGTTTTAAAAGTTTTCCAAACCTGAATTTATCAAGGAAAAACAAGATCCAGGAGAACATTAAATAAATAATACCAACATTCAGACCGGAAACACAAAGGATGTGCATAACACCGGCTTCGCTGTATTCCCTGATAGTTTCGGAGTCGAGCAAATCCCTGTAGCCGAAAATGATTGAGGAACCGACAGCAAGGACTTTTCCTTGAATATTGTTTTCTTTGAAAATGCTTATAAATCTATCTCGGATTGTATATGCATAATGATATATATTATTGCCATTATTTCTACTGAGTAAGATGCAGTTTTCAGATTTAATGTATGCCTGTTTGAAGATGTTTTTAAAAGCAAAATATCTTTTATAATTGACTTCACCGGGATTCTGAGGCGGAGATATTTCTTTGAAGTTTGCATAGACAATTAACCTATCACCGTATTTAAGTTTAGTAGTGAAACTGTCTTTTTCAAAATAAACTGAAGCTTTTCCAGTAGTTTTGATTAATTGATTATTGCTCCTGACAGAGATTATATTTACAATTGTTTTAACAGATCTGTTTTTGATTTCTATAGGTTCATCAAGCTGAACAATGCAGGCAGTTTTTCCTTTATTAAGATAATTGCCAAAATAGGTTGACTTATG
>CAZMDE010000041.1:0-1575 GCA_964564355.1 uncultured Bacteroidales bacterium
TTCTAATTAATTTATTTAGAATGCAAAAGTAGATTCCTGATATTACCTCAATATTAAGCTAATGTTAAGGAATTGTTAATTGCAGGAATTAGTGAATGAGTAATTGAAAAAATGGATAAGTAAGGGTTAATTTTAATTCCACATTATATATTTAATCATCTGTTATAATTTATTAAATTGATTAATAATATTATAGTCTAAATAAATTTTATAATTTTGCCCAATAATTACTGAACAAATTAATAATTATTTAATAATAAAATATAATATAAAATGGGAAAAGGAGATAGAAAATCACGCAGAGGCAAAATATTCATGGGCTCATTCGGAGTAAGCAGAAAAAGAAAGAAGAACACTAAAACTGCTTATGTATCAACTACAGTCAAACCAGAAACTAAAATCGTAAGCAAACCTATACCTGCTCCAAAAGTAAAGGAAGAAGTAAAAATAGTTGAAGAAGTTGTAATTCAGGAACAAGTAATTATTGAACCTGAATTAGCAGTAGCAGAAGTTATGGCAGAAGAAATAAAGACAGAAGAAGTTAAAGAAACTTCTAAAAAGCCTAAAACTAAAGCTAAGCCAGCAGCTAAGAAAGAAACAGAAAAAAAGGAAAAAACTGAGAAAACTGAACAACCTAAAAAAAAGACTCCTAAAAAAGAGAAGGAATAGTTCTTCTTTAGTTGATAGTTGATAGTTGATAGTTGATAGTTTTCGAATATCAATAATATATTTTCAGTTTACTAACCTTTTTTTATTAATCTTGGTACTTGTGCCTTGATACATGTGTCTAATTATTTAAACAATGGAGAATTCAGATAAAGGTTTTAACACAAAACTCATTCACGCTGGTGGACGCAGAGGAGGGTGCTAAAATATTTGCAGGAGAAATGGACGGATTTATTTACACGCGTATTGACAATCCAACTATAAGAGAACTGGAAAGAGCGGTTGCCGACACAGAGAATGGTTATGATGGTATTGCTACATCATCAGGCATGGGAGCAATTAATTGCATTTATTTTGCTCTATTAGGCAATGGCTCACACATTGTCAGTCATAATGCAGTTTATGGTCCTGCAAGAAGTGTGCTTGAAAATTATTTCAGTAAATTCGGTGTAGAAGCCACTTTTACCGATGCTTCAGATATTGAAAACATACGCAAAGCTCTAAAACCAAATACTAAGGTCATATATATAGAAACGCCTGCTAATCCTACTATGGATATTATTGATATAAAAGCTGTAGCAGAATTAGCTCACTCAGTTGGTATTCCTCTTGTTGTCGACAATACTTTCTGCAGTCCTTACCTGCAAAATCCTATTGATCTTGGTGCTGATATTATAGTTCATTCTATGACAAAATTTATTAATGGTCATGCAGATATTGTAGCTGGTATGATTGTTACAAAAGACGAAAAATATCATAATCTTATAAGACCTGTGATGATAAATCTCGGCTGTAATATGGATCCAAATCAGGCATTCCTTGTACGTCGGGGATTAAGGACTCTTGGAGTGCGTATGGAAAGACAGCAGGCAAATGGTTAGGGTTTATTTCCTTGGATTTGATTAAGCT
>CAZMDE010000041.1:1585-13300 GCA_964564355.1 uncultured Bacteroidales bacterium
GAATCACAGATTGCAATTCTTCTCCACTCTGATTAATAACATTAAGCAAACTATTGCGTATGGACAGACAACAGGCAAATGCAATTGAAATTGCAAAATATCTTGAAAAACATCCTAAGATTGATTGGGTAAGATTTCCCGGATTAAAATCGCATCCTAAATATGATTTGGCTCAAAAACAAATGAGAGGACCAGGAGCTGTCATAAGCATTGGATTAAAAGGTGGATATAATGCCGGTCAAATCCTGATGAACAATATGAAAGTCTTTTTGCTTGCTGTTTCCCTTGGAGGAGTTGAATCATTAATCCAGCATCCTGCTTCAATGACGCATTCAAAGGTATCAAAAGAAAACCGAGTCAAAGCCGGTATAACTGACGATCTTGTACGTATCTCTGTAGGAATAGAAGACCTTGATGATTTAATCAAAGATTTCGAACAGGCTCTTGAGAAAATTTAAGAATACTGTCAAAATTTAATACCAGTATTCGAATCATTATCTCTTTGTTCAATACTGGTCGCTTGCCGTTAAAGTTTCATATCCTTGATAATACTATCAATCTTAGCGTCAAGCTGATTACTGACTTCTGAATACTGACTACTATCTTTAAGCTCAGCTTTGACTCCGAAATAATATTTGATTTTAGGTTCTGTGCCTGATGGGCGGACTGAGATTTTACTGCCGTCTTCGAGAAAGAACTGGAGGACGTCGGATTTTGGAAGCTGGATGCTGGATGCTGGATGCTGGATGCTGGATTGCAGGTAATCTTTTATAAGAATGACTTTGGAACCATTAATTGTTTGGGGAGGATTTTCTCTGTAATTCTCCATTAGTTTCTTAATTTCTTCTAATCCTGAAATGCCTTTCTTTTCGACAGAAATAAGTTTTTCTTTATAGAAACCGAATTCCACATAAATATCTTTCAGCAAACCGAGTAATGTCTTTCCCTGTTGGGCAGCATAAGCAGCAGCTTCAGCAATAATACAGCAGGAAATAACTGCGTCCTTATCTCTTACAAAATCACCAATAAGATAACCATAGCTCTCCTCCCCTCCCCCGATAAATGTCTTTTTTCCTTCATTTAACCTGATAGCTTCAGCAATATATTTAAAGCCTGTAAGCACTTCAATGTATTCAACATTATATTTAGCTGCTATAGCATTTAATAATTCTGTTGTAACAATTGTTGAAACTATGTATTCCTTACCTTTAAACTTTCCATTTTCCTTCCATTTACTAAGGAGATAATAAATAATAACTGAGGCAGTCTGGTTGCCGTTCAATAAAATGTATTTGTCAGATTCGTAAGATTTATCAGATTTATCAGATTTTACTGCTACGCCGACGCGGTCAGTGTCTGGGTCGGTGGCAAGTATAAGGTCGGCATCAATTTCCTTAGCTTTTTTAATTGCAATTTCAAAAGCTGCAGGTTCTTCAGGGTTAGGAGATTTAATGGTAGGAAAATTCCCATCAGCTATAGCCTGCTCATTTACCATTGTAATATTCTCAAAACCAAATGCCCTTAATCCCATAGGTACAAGCTTTACTCCGGAACCATGAAGTGGAGTGTAAACAATCTTGATTGAAGATTGAAGATTGAAGATTGAAGATTGGAGTAATGATAAAGATTTAAGTTTTTTCAAATATTCACTGTCAATATTACTACCTATAATTTCAATGAGTTTAGTATCTCCGGTAAATTTAACATTTGCAATATCTTTTATTTTAAGAACCTCATTAATAACATTCTTATCATGAGGATTGACAAGCTGTCCGCCATCATTCCAATACACCTTATAACCATTATATTCTTTGGGATTATGCGAAGCCGTAATCACAATTCCTGCATTGCACCTCAAATGACGAATGGAGAAAGACAGTTCAGGGGTAGGGCGTATATCATCAAACAGATATACTTTGATACCATTGCCGGATAAGACATTTGCGGATATTTCAGCAAATATTTTACTGTTATTCCTCGAATCATAAGCAATAGCAACAGTTAGTTCAGAGTTCAGAGTTCGGAGTTCGGAGTTTATATATAATTGCTGTTTGAGGTAGTTTGCCAAGCCCTGCGTAGCCATGCCTACAGTATACTTGTTCATCCTGTTTGTACCAACCCCCATAATGCCTCTCAATCCACCTGTACCGAATTCCAAATCCCTGTAAAAAGCATCGGTCAATTCATCAGGATTATTATCAATGAGTTGCTGTACATTACTTTTAGTTATTTCATCATAGTTACCATTAAGCCAAACTTCTGCTCTTTGTAATATAGATTTGCTGATTTGGTTATTCATAGTATTGAATTATTAGTTATATTTCAATCAATGATTTTTTTGTTTTTTAACAGGCGTAATATCATTCTCGTTTTCACTATTAATAACCCATACCAGTCTGAAGGATATAAAATTATTATACTGATGTCTTGTTTTTTTAAAATAATAATAATATCTGTCACGTAAATTAAATATAGAATATGAATAACGGGCATTAAACTTCAATCCTTTGTATATCCTGATCTTTATGTCTGCAATTACATCCCAGTCATTTTTCCTAAATGTGCCATCATTTATAGTAACATTATTCCAATCCACAGAGTTAGATATGACATTATACTCTTTTTCCTTAACATTAACAAGTCTTCCCCAAGAAAAGCCTGCGCCAAAAGTAAAGCCACCCTTATCTTCATACTGGCATAATACAGGTACCTCGACGTAAGTTAGCTTTAATGCATATTCTCCTGTTGAATCATGTTTTGGAACAAAAGGATTGTAATCAAACTGAGGCTTCTGATAAGAACCTTTCTGAGAATATATTGTTTCAATAACAACAGCAAACCTTTTTTTAAAAGGAATTATGGCAGAAGCACCTGCATTTAAACCATATTTATGAAAACCATATACCTGGTCACCATCTACCTGCGAAAGGTTTAATCCTCCTATCAAAGCACCTTTTATTTGCTGGGCGGAGCAATAGTGAATAGTGAATAATGAATAATGAATAGTGAATAATGTTATAAATAAAGTCCTATATCTGTGAGAATTCATTTTACAAAAACTCTTATTACAACGTAAAATTATTTAATTTTACAAAATTAATGTAATTTTAAACATTGAACTAATGTGCTAATTAATAATTAATAACTAAATAATTAAATAATTCAATTTTTCAATAATTATGAATAAGAAAGCTGTTTTTCCGGGTACATTTGATCCTATAACAAAAGGACATGAGTCAGTAATAAAAAGAGCAATACCTATTTTTGATGAAATAATTATTGCAATAGGAATTAACCCTGAAAAAAAATGTCTTTTCGAAATAGAAAAACGGATAGGCTGGATAAAAAAAGTATTTAAAGATTATCCTTCAGTTAAGGTTGAAACATATTCAGGTCTTACTGTTGATTTTTGCAAAGCCAGCAAAGCAAATTATATAATAAGAGGTTTACGCGGAACTACTGATTTTGAATTTGAGAGAAGCATTGCATTAATGAATAATAAATTAGAAAATGGAATTGATACAATATTTTTTATGTCAATGCCTGAATTTATACCAATAAATTCATCAATTGTAAGAAACATATATCAGAATGGAGGTAACACAAGTTTGTTTGTACCAGAAGGAATAGAACTCAATGGATAATTGATAATTGATAATTTTTAAATAAAAATCCTAATTTGAAATCACTGACATATATATTCCTGATTATAGCATTATTTATAATTAAAAACCCAATAACAGGACAAAATGTAATTATCGACGGAGAAGCAAAAGGTGCAGAAGGAAAACATATAATCTTAACTACTTATTCAGACCTGATCACTTTCACAGAAAAAAAATTAGCTTCCGCTGTGATTGACTCTTTCGGAAAATTCACTTTAAAAACTGATATACAAAACATAATTCTCACCTCTATTAAAATCGATTATTATAAAACAGGATTATATATAGAACCTGATAAAAACTACAAAATAATTATAACACATGTTCTTTCTAATCCGTCTGATAATAATAAAAATCCTTATCTAAACATATCTGGTTTATCATTAGAATTATCAGACAACAGCGTATCGTCAGGTAGCGGAAATTATAATGATTTAAACATAATAATTAGCAAATTTGATAAATTTTATGATGATTTTGTGCTTAACAATTATGAAACATTATTTAAAAGCCGGCACAAAGCATTACTTGATTCTTTTAAAATTAAAGCAGATAAAGAATATCAATTATCATTCCTTAAACCTCAGTCTCTCGCACTTAGTTATTTTACAGATTATGTTAGATATAAAACAGGATTGCTGGAATTCTTATGTAAGTTCAATAACAATGAAGTAATAGAAAAAAAATATTTTTACAACAACCCTGTTCTATATGACAATGTTGAATACATGGAATTTTTCAATGAAATCTATTCCAAATATTTTTCAACTTCAAAGCATATAAAATTAGCTGACATTACTAATGCAGTAAATGAGAACAGGGGAGATTATGATAATTTACTACTATCAATTAAAAAAGACACTTTACTAAAAAATGGCTTGAGTGAAATGGTTTTGCTAAAAGAATTGAATGAACTTTATCACACTAATGGATATAATAAGGAAAACATTTTGTCCATGATAACAGATGCAACATATAAAATTAAAAACGAACGAAACAAAGTGATTGCACAAAACTTATATAAACTCCTGACAAAGCTGAAGCCGGGCACTAAAGCACCTGATTTTCTTTTAAAAGATATTTATGAAAAAAGGGTAAATCTTAAAGAATGTAAAGGGAAATATATCTATCTGAATTTCTGGAAATCAAATATTATTCCCTGTCAGTCTGAGTTAAAGATAATGATGTCTCTTTATGAAAAATACAAAGATAAAATAGAGTTTATAAGCATTTGCACTGACACTGATATAAAATCAATGACCAGTTTCCTTAAAGATAATAAAAACTACCTATGGGTATTTGCATATTTTAATAATGACTGGGATTTGCTGAACAATTATGATATACGCGCCTACCCTACATTTGTATTAATTGATGATGAAGGTTATATACTCAATTATCCTGCCCAAAAGCCCAGCGAACAGGTGCAATACTTGTTTGACAAGGAAGTACCTAAACAATAAACAATTTAATCCTTAAGACACCGAACTGAATAACCGTATTTCTTAAAACCATTATAACGATGTACATCTTCACCACTATAACCTATTAGGCGGTACCAGGCATCTGTTGTAATATTCTCCGAAGCAGACCACCAATAACTGAAATAACCAATTCCGTCATATGTAACAACGTAGTCATAACGATACCCACCCGGAAGCGCAGAAAATCCACAGCTATTTGTTGCGCCTGAGTTGGGAGTTATCCAATGTATTAAACCGGTTTCTTTCATTTTACCCCCAGCAATACTGATTCCTCCAAGATAATCAGTTAAAGTCTGCCAGTCCGTATCAGTTGGAACATGCCATCCAAATGGACAAAGTTTACGGCTGTCGTTTACTGCATACCAATTATATAAACGTCCATAAATGGTGGCATTATTTAAATCATTATTATAATTGCAGTATGCACCAGTTGTTAATGTATTCCATGCTGTATTATCAGTTACATTTGGTATTGCATCACCATTGACATATTTTGTAGAATTTAGATTTTCTTTAAACCAACATTGAGTTCCTATTAATACAGTATTGTAGAATTTATTATCTCTAGTGTCAATAAATGCACTTCCACAGGTAAAACCAACACCAAGACACCACAAACTTACCCACTGAGATGTCAGAGCATTATAAGCTTCAAAACACTTGCTGTCAGTATTATAAATAAGTAATGATTCAATAGGATTAGCAGGACGATTGGCTGTAGTCATTCGTGGGATAAGCATGCCCTGGTTATTACTGCTGACATCAAGCATAGCTGAAGGATCAGCTTGTGCACTAGTTGTGTTAATGGCAGCTCCCTGAGAAAAAGCAGAATTTATTGCTATTATATTCGAAATTAAAAATACTAATAATTTTCTCATGACTTAGTTCATTGAGAATTACTGTTTAGTTGTTTTAGTATCATTACCTGAGGTATCTTTACTGATAGATTCTCTCATCTGCGTATCAGCCTGAATATTCTGCATCCTGTAATAATCCATGACTCCAAGATGCCCGCTGCGGAATGCCTCAGCCATAGCAAGAGGTACCTGAGTTTCAGCTTCAATAACTTTAGCTCTTGCTTCCTGAGCTTTTGCCTTCATTTCCTGCTCAAGAGCAACAGCCATAGCACGGCGTTCTTCTGCCTTTGCCTGAGCAATGTTTTTATCAGCATTTGCCTGGTCCATCTGAAGCTTAGCACCTATATTAATGCCTACTTCAATATCTGCAATATCTATAGATAATATCTCAAAAGCAGTGCCTGAATCCAATCCTTTTGCAAGTACAACCTTAGAAATTGAATCAGGGTTTTCAAGAATATGCTTATGAGAATCTGAGCAGCCAATCGCAGCAACAATACCTTCGCCAACCCTTGCAAGAACAGTAGCCTCACCTGCACCACCCACAAGTTGTTTAATATTTGTTCTGACTGTAACGCGGGCTTTGGTAATAAGCTGAATACCATTTTTAGCAACAGCAGTAACCGGAGGTGTTTCAATAACCTTAGGGTTAACGGATAATTGAACAGCTTCAAAGACATCTCTCCCTGCAAGGTCAATTGCAGTAGCTGCCTTAAAACTCAAGTCAATATTTGCTTTATCAGCAGAAATTAAAGCATTAACAACTTGTTTTACATGCCCGCCTGCAAGAAAATGAGCTTCGAGGTCATTTCTTGTCAGTTTTAGACCAGCCTTAGTAGAAGTTATCAAAGCATTAACAATGATTGAAGGAGGTACTTTTCTCCACCGCATAAGTATTAGCTGTACTAAAGATATTCTTACACCTGCTACCAGGGCTGAAAACCATAGACCTACAGGTATAAAATAGAATATTACCCATAGTCCAAATAAGCATGCAATACCAATAGCTATAATAATTCCGAGCTGCCCCATACTCTCCTGTGCTTGTAATATAATTCCAAGATGTTTCATAATTTATTGATTTAGAGTTTAAAATTTATAAAATTAAAAATTGAATTTACAAATATATGATTAATTTAATCAATTGGCTTTCTTAACAAGAATCTTTTTTGAATCAACTTTAACTACTTCAATTTCTGAGCCTGCATCAATGTAATCACCTGTTGAATGCACCTCGTAATATTCTCCATTAATGAGACCTTTACCACCAACAGCTAATTTAGATATTGCCTTTCCCCTGTCACCGGGCTTAATATTACTTTCTTCTATCACATTAACCTTGCCTGTATTTTCAGTTTGCAGCATCATCTTATGCCAGGTTTTAGATCTAAAAATTAAAATTGCTGATAGTAAAGAAAAGATAATAGTTCCGAAAACTGTCAGATGACCTGCAGTAATCCCATAAATAGCATAACTCTTATATATACCCAGAAAAATTAATGCAGCTCCGAGAAGTCCCACAACAAAACCAGGAATAATAAGTATTTCAAGTATTACAAATGACATACCAATTAATATTAAAGCAATAATAATATACCAACTCATAACGATTTTCTTTTAAATAATAAAAAATAATAATTTACGAAGATAATATGTTTCAATTATAATCTATAAACTCTTAAAAAAAATTCTATTTCTATTTATGATAATATTTCTCAGCTTCGGGTAGATATGCTTTAAGAACTTTAATCCTTGCAGCATCATTTGGGTGAGTGCTAAGGAATTGAGGAGGTTTTGCTCCTCCTTGCTTTGCCATTCTTTCCCAGAAATCTACAGCTTTAGCAGGGTCATAACCTGCCATTGCCATAAAAACCAATCCCATTTTATCAGCTTCAGATTCATGTAATCTGGAATAAGCAAGCACACCTAAAGTTGAGCTAACACCAAAAGCAGACATAAATATTTGCTTAGTTTGTTCCGGTTTCTGTTGCATAGCCAAATCAAGAGATAATCCTCCTGCAGTTACTATAAGTTGCTGACTCATTCGCTCATTTCCATGACGGGCAACTGCATGAGCAATTTCATGTCCCAGAACTACTGCCAAACCTATTTCGTCCTGAGTTAAGGGAAGTATACCTGTATATACAACAACTTTTCCACCTGGCATGCACCAAGCATTTACTTCTTTATTATTAACAAGGTTGAATTCCCATTTAAAATCTTTAATCCTGTTTGATAAACCATTTTGATTTAAATATTTCTCTACTGCCATAGAAATATTAGTACCTACCCTTTTTACCATTTGGTAATTAGCATCATTTGTAGCTGCAGGAGGATTTTTTGTGAGAAAATCTTTATAATTTGTCAAGCTCATGCTTAGCATCATACTTTCAGGAACAAACTCAATTTGTTTCCTTCCTGTTAAGGGTACTTTGGCACAGGATAGCATGAACATGACTAATAATAATCCTATTAAAAATTTATTTGCTGACTTTTTCATAGATTTTAATATTTCAATTATAGCAACAAAATGAATTTAAGAAATATCTTAAAATATATTTAATTAATAATTTTTTTCTTTTATTTCCGGCTCATAATCAATTATAAAACTTAAACCTGCTGAAATACCATAAATATTCGGTTTAAGATTTATATATTCTGTTCGATTAGAAGATGGGCTTTTAATAAGATTATTAAGCTGTAAATTGTAAAAGGTTTCTATAAATAAATTAACATTTTTACTAACTTTATATGTTGCTGAAACCCCAAACTCAGCTAAAAAATTATATTTACGAAATAAATTAAAAAAAGACTTACCTCCAAATATGGTTTTTTGCAAATATCTAAGCGAATCAGTCGGTAAATACTTATAGGTTTGTTTCTCCTCTATAAGCCACGATAATCCTATACCTGCACTTGGAGAAATCCTAAATCTCTCATCAGGGTATATATTATAATAAAACTTCATTTTAATATCAATGAATTCAAACTGGTCCCTGAAAATATATTTTTGACTTGCAGTATCCTTCCTTGGTGGAGTCTCAAAAGTTTTTTGGTATCCCTTATCTACCCAATCAAACTGACCCTCAAAAGAAAAATATTTTCCTGTATTATATTTTAAAAACACTCCCTTGCCGATAGAAAGCATTCTGTTCTCCTTAACAGTATCATCGTTTGCAAATGCTGTTGTATATTTAACATTACTTTTGCTCCAGTTAAGAGAACTTCTTAAACCAGGTTCAAAACTATTCTGCGAATATATATACCCTGAAATAAGGATATTCATTAAACAAAAAATCAGAATTCTTTGCATCTACATTTTGTAATTAGCTATGATTTACGAATTCAGAATTTTAAGAAATAGTGGAATCTTAATCTTTACTAAATAATTTTTTAATCAGTCCTTTTATAGTTGTTTTATTTTCTTTCTCCCAGTCAATATTATAAAAAACATCTAAGTTTTTATTAATAAGCAATGGATTATTTTTCCCGGCAATAAGATAATGCTTTTTTGCTTCTTCCCGCTCATTATATATACTATTTAAAATAATTGCTAATTCATAATGAGCCTCAGCATTCAGTGGGTCATGCTTAATTGCTAATAAATAGTATTTTTGACCTCCTTCAAAATCATGAAATTGCTGAATAAGCAATTTTGCATAATTACACAAAATTGAGGTGTTATTAGGTTGATGCTTGTAAGCAGTTATGTAATATTTCTTTGCATTTTTATAATCCTTAAACCTTACCTCAAGCAGTCGTGCTAAATTAAAATATGCTTCTGTATAATTTATTTTAATGGAAACAGCCTGCAAGTAGTTTTGTTTTGCTCCGTCATAATCCATGAATTTATCTTCAAGTAAAAGAGCCAGTTCATTATGAGCTTTATCATTGAAAGGGTCAAACTCAATAGTTTTAAGATAATGCTCTTTTGCTCCATTAGGATCATTAAAATTTTTATCAAGAAGTTTGGCTAAAAAATAATGTGCCTTAGAATAATAAGGATTTATCTCAATAGCATTTTCTAATAGTGCCTTAGCTTTATTTAATCCATCCGGCAATTGAATTAAAACTTTAGCTTTTGAAACCATAGTCTTAGCTGTAGTTATCCTGCCGGAATTACTTTCTTGCATGTTTTAAAGATATTATAGTAACTTGCAAATATATATTTATTTTCCAATAAAAATTAAACATTAATTATGCGAATATTTTCACTACTCTATTCTAACCATCAAAATAAACAATCCAATAAGGTGGATGATTATCTTCTTAACAAGCTTAAAATTAAATTAATCAATTACCGGGAAAAATTGGTAGAAATTCTTAACTCTTAAAATTTAAAAAGAATTATAAAAAATCAGAAGATGGAAAATGAAAATTGTCTATTGCTTATTGTTATTCAATAACAGAATTTAATCCTCTTTTATTAATTTCTTCTTTTATAGGTTTTAACTGCTGATAATCTCCTTCTTTAATTGTACATTTCCCTTTATAATGGGTAATTAATGCACATTGTTCAGCTTGTTCACTAGTATGCCTGCAAATTTCAATCAGAGTGTCAATGACAAAATCAAATGAATTATAATCATCATTATATAATACAAGATTCTTTAGGTCTTCTAAAAGTTCATTACCTTCATTTTGAAACTGTTTTTTCTCCTTCGTCATATTAATAAATATATATTACATACATTATTTAAATGTAATTACTGCAAAGATAATAAATTATTAATTATTACTACTATTATATTATTATAATTTTCTCAACTTGTTTCTTGCCTCAGTTATGGATAATTTTTTATTATTTTGAATAGCAATAATAAAAGCATCATTTATACCTGAATCTACAATTTTTTTCTTTAGTTCTAATGCAGACTCAAAATCTGTAAATGACCCTGCAAAATATAATATTAATCCGCTCTGGGTTTTCATATTACTGATTGCAACAGAAGAAGTTCTTAAAAAATTATTCTTTCTGGTCAAGTCAGTTTCTCTTCTGTAAGCTCCTATTTGAAGCCTTAATGATATTTCAGAATTTCCAATTATATTAACATTGTTTATATTAACTGGTATTGAATTAGCATGTAATTGAGTACCCTGTGTTTCTAGCTTCAGTGCATCTGAAGATGTAATTCTTTTCCCATTGAGGTATATAACTATAAAAGCATCTTTTATACCCATATCCACAATTGCATTTTTTGCAAGTATTGCATCTTCTTTTTTATCATAAACTCCTGAAAGATATCTGTAATTACCATTACTCAATATATCAAAAAATATAGGGTTTAAATTTATAAGCTGCGCAACCGTACGGGGTTTTCCAAATACCCCAATTTGCACAGTATAAAATAATCCATTAATTATATCTATCTTCTTTCCTGCTCCCTGTTTTTCCGGTAAAAGTTCAGTGCTAGAATCTTCAGTTTTCACTTTGTTAACTATTGAAGCTGTATCTATTTGATTTCTTAATTCCGATTTATTATCTTTAATATTAAATCTTAAATCGTCATTCTTAACTAGCAAATCATTCCTTTGCTCATTTTTTTTATTTATTGAGGTAAATGCACTTGTATCACTTGAATTTTGAGTGATTATCTTACTAAATTTAATTGTATCTTTTCTAGTATTTTTCACAATTTCTATTGGTACAGTTTTCTTTTCAGGGTTTTTAGGTTTATTCTTTATTGTAAAAGTAACAGTATCTTGTGA
>CAZMDE010000042.1:0-9258 GCA_964564355.1 uncultured Bacteroidales bacterium
GCGACCCTCTGATTAACAGTCAGATGCTCTAACCAACTGAGCTAAGGAGGAATTTATTGCGGGTGCAAAAGTACAAAATATTCTAAATAAAAAATATCTTTGCATAACTTTTTATTTTTAATTATTAACTTTTAACTTTTAATATATGAGTTTACTCGTTGTGGGAACAGTTGCATATGATGCAATAGAAACCCCGTTTGGCAAAACTGATAAGATACTTGGCGGTGCCGGAACATACATTGCTCTTGCAGCATCTTATTTTACAAAAAAAATTAATCTTGTTTCTATTGTAGGAGGCGATTTTGACACGAAATATTTCAAGCTGCTTAAAGACCATAATATTAATATTGATGGAGTTCAGGTAAAAAAAGAAGGGAAGACATTCTTTTGGTCAGGAAAATATCATAATGATATGAATTCACGTGATACAATTGCAACCGAATTGAATACTCTTGCAGATTTCGACCCTGTTGTACCTGAATCATATAAGGATTGTGAATTCCTTATGCTAGGAAACCTGACCCCTACTATCCAGATAAAAGTAATAGAGCAACTGCCTAAAAGACCAAAACTCATTGTGCTCGACACTATGAACTTCTGGATGAATAATAGCCTGCCGGATTTGCTTAATGTACTGAAAATGATAGATGTTCTTACAATAAATGACGAAGAGGCAAGACAATTGTCAGGTGAATATTCTTTGGTAAAAGCTGCTAAAAAGATATTATCTATGGGACCCAAATATCTGATAATCAAGAAAGGCGAGCATGGCGCCCTGCTTTTTGATAAAACTCACGTCTTTTATGCACCTGCCCTGCCGCTTTCAGAGGTTTTTGACCCTACTGGAGCAGGAGATACTTTTGCCGGTGGTTTTATCGGTCATCTGTCAAGAACCAGTCAGGACATATCTTTTGAAAACATGAAAAGAGCTGTTATATTTGGTTCTGCTATGGCTTCCTTCTCTGTTGAAAAATTCGGCACAGAGAACTTAATTAATCTTTCGCAATCTGAAGTAGGAGTAAGGGTTGGACAATTCATAGACCTTGTTCATGTTGATATTAAACATGAAGATTAATTTTTTCTCATGAGGGCATTGAATTTTTTTATAATTTTGCCCGCCTTTTAATCTAAAATCGAAAATTCATATGAAAGAATATAAATCTAATGAAATTAAAAATATTGCCCTTATAGGTGGGGCTAAATCCGGAAAAACTACTCTGGCAGAAGCTATGCTTTTTAATGGAGGTTTAATCGGGCGAAAAGGTTCTGTTGATGAAAATAATACTGTTTCAGACTACAGAGAAATAGAGCTTGAAAAAAAGAACTCTATATTTTCTTCAGTTTTGTATACTGAATCTGATGGTAAGAAAATAAATATTATTGATACTCCCGGCTTTGATGATTTTATTGGTGAAGTTATTGCTGCTTTAACAGTCGTTGATACAGCTGTTATGGTTATTAATGCACAGAGCGGAGTTGATGTAGGAACAGAAATAACCTTCAGACATACTAATAAAAACCATAATCCTGTAGTTTTTGTAGTTAATCAACTTGACCATGAGAAAGCCAATTTTGATGAGGCTGTACGCCAGATGAAAGATTATTTCGGAGAAAAAGTTACTGTAGCTCAATATCCTGTCAATGCTGGCGCAGGATTTAATTCTGTTATTGACTTAATACAGATGAAGTTACTAAAGTTCCCTGCAGGTGGTGGCAAGATAGAAGTGCTTGACATACCTGACTCTGAGAAAGATAAGGCAGAAGAATTAAACAGTAAGCTTGTTGAAGCCGCTGCAGAAGGTGATGATTCACTGATGGAAGCCTTTTTTGATAAAGGAACTCTTACTGAAGAACAGTTTTCAAAAGGAATTAGACTTAGTATTACTAAAAGAGGAATGTTTCCTGTATTATGCGTATCCGCAAAACAGGATATGGGCGTTTCCCGTTTACTGCAGTTTATTTCCTCTACTATACCAGTTGCTGCTGAAATGCCACTAAAAAAGACAACAGAAGGCAAGGAAATTAAATGCAGCACAACTGAACCTGTGATACTTCATGTGTTTAAGACATCAATAGAGCCGCATATCGGAGAGGTATCATTCTTTAAGGTTCTGAGCGGTGAAGTTACTGAAACAATGGATATGGTAAATCCAAATACAAATACAAAAGAAAGACTTTCACAATTATTTGCATTCCAGGGCAAAAACCGTGATAAGGTGAACAAGGTTACGGCAGGAGATATCGGTGCATCCATTAAGCTTAAGAATACTAATACAGGAAACACTCTGGATTCACCTAAAAACCAGAATGATATTATTCCTCCTATTCCTTATCCTAACTCAAAATTTATAACTGCTGTTAAAGCAAAAAGTCAGACGGATGATGAAAAAGTTAATGCTATCCTGAATGACATGCATAAAACTGACCCTACCCTCAAGTTCTATTTTTCACGTGAATTAAAACAACTTATTCTTGAAGGACAGGGTGAACAGCAAATTAATATTGTCAAATGGCATTTTGACAATATACATAAGCTCGAAATAGAATTCTTTGCACCTAAAATTCAATATAGGGAAACTATAACTAAATCTGCAAAAGCTATGTACCGCCATAAGAAACAATCCGGTGGTGCTGGTCAGTTTGGTGAAGTTCACATTATGATTGAACCTTTCACTGAAGGAATGCCTGACCAGAAAGAATTTCCTATAAGAGGAAAGGAAGTTGTGCCTTTAGACTGGGGAGGTAAATTGGTTTTCCAGAAATGTATTGTTGGAGGAGCAATTGATGCAAGATTTATGCCTCCAATATTAAAAGGTATTATGGAAAAGATGGAAGACGGACCTCTCACAGGTTCTTATGCACGGGATATAGTTGTTAATGTTTACGACGGTAAAATGCACCCTGTTGATTCTAACGAAATATCTTTCCGTCTTGCTGGAAGAAATGCTTTTAAAGAAGCTTTTAAAAATGCAGGTCCTAAAATCCTTGAACCTATTTATGATGTTGAAGTTTTTATCCCTGAAGAAAAAATGGGGGATGTGATTACTGAATTACAGGGCAGAAGAGGAGTGATTATGGGAATGGAAGGACAGGGTAAATATCAGGTTCTTAAGGCTAGAGTTCCTTTAGCTGAAATGAATAAATACTCTACTTCTCTTAGTTCTATTACAAGCGGCAGGGGAACTTTCGAAATGAAATACGCTGAGTATGTCCAGGTGCCGGGTGATGTTCAGACAAAGCTGCTGAAAGAATACGAAGCACTGGCGAGCGAAGAAGAATAGAGTGATTTACAATTTAAGATTGTAGAATTACGATTTAAAATATCATAAAATATAATTATTCAGGTTTCTGGCGTTTAAGTTTTAATCTTTAACTTTTGACTTTGTTAAAAAAGCAATTAATTTCATTCAGTATTCTTATTTCTTTATTATTTCTGCTTTCATGCAGCAAATATCAGAAACTATTAAAAAGCACTGATAATAATAAGAAATATGAGACAGCCATGAAATATTATGAACATAAAGATTATTTCAGGGCTTTACAGTTGTTTGATCAGTTAGCTCCGGTTTTCAGAGAAACCGATAAGGCGGAAAAGATTGCATATAGTTATGCATATTGCTATTACAATCAGGAACAATTCACTCTTGCTTCTTACCAATTTAGCACATTTGTTTCCAGCTTCCCCAAAAGTGATAAGGCAGAAGAATGTGATTACATGAGTGCATATTGCACTTATCTTGATTCTCCTCCTCCATCGCTTGACCAGACATATACAATGGATGCAATAAAACAATTACAGGCTTTTATTAACTTGTACCCAAACAGTAAACGTATTCCTGAATGCAATGAGCTATTGGATAAATTGAGATATAAATTGCAGACCAAGTATTTTGAAACAGCAAAGCTGTATTACAATATTGAAGATTTTAATGGCGCAATCACTGCTTTTAAATCAATAATTATTGAGTTTCCGGAGACAAAGTATAAAGAAGAAATACTCTATTTCATTATAAAATCAAATTTCAAATATGCTTCTAAAAGCATAGAATCAAAAAAATTTGCAAGATATGCTTCAACCCTGGAAGCATACAATGATTTTAAAAACAGCTTCCCGCAAAGCTCTTATATGAAGGAATGCAATATGATTAATAAAATATCGTTAAAAGAAATCACTAAATTTAAAAATCCAAATACAGATAATTTATGAATATTGATTTAAAAAAAGTAAAAGTCGAACCCACTACTGTTACAAGAAACATTACTGAATTTAGCAAAAATACAGGTAATATTTATGAAGCTGTAGCTGTTATTTCAAAAAGAGCAAACCAAATTTCTTCACAAGTAAAGGAAGAATTAAACTCAAAGCTTTCTGAATTCGCTTCCATTACTGATACTCTTGAAGAAATTTTTGAAAACAGAGAACAAATTGAAGTAGCTAAGCATTATGAACGTCTTCCTAAACCTTCCTTAATTGCTATAAATGAGTTTGAACAAGGAAAAGTTTATTCCAGAAATCCCAGTAAGGAAAACATGACTGAAGAGAAGAACATTTGATCAGTTGTCAGTAATCAGTTAACTGAAAATTGAGAACTGAAAACTTTTAAATTGATTGAGGTGTTGAAAGGAAAAAAAATAATTCTTGGAATTACTGGCAGTATTGCTGCATATAAAAGTGCTTTCTTAATCCGTTTGCTGATTAAAGAAGGAGCTGATGTCCTGGTAATTATGACACCCTCATCAAAAGATTTTATAACTCCTCTGACTTTATCATCTTTATCAAATAATCCTGTCCTCTGCGAGTCATTTACTAATATTACAGGTAAATGGAATAGCCATGTTGAATTCGGCATGTGGGCTGACCTGATGGTAATCTCCCCGATATCTGCAAATACTATGGCAAAAATGGCTAATGGTATTGCAGACAATCTTTTACTGACTACTTATCTGTCTGCAAGATGCCCGGTTTTCTTTGCTCCTGCAATGGACTTGGAAATGTATAATCATGCTGCCACTCAGAAGAATATAAAAACATTATGCTCACAAGGCAATATTCTTATATCACCTACTGAAGGGGAATTAGCCAGTGGCTTATCCGGTTGCGGCAGAATGGAAGAGCCAGAAAACATAGTTAATTCACTGGTTCACTGGTTCACTGGTTCAAAAGTAACTAATAAACTAAAAGGAAAGACTGTTTTAGTTACCGCAGGTCCAACACATGAAAAAATAGATGCAGTTCGTTATATTGGTAATAATTCTTCAGGATTAATGGGGTTTTGTATTGCAGAAGAATTTGCTAATAAAGGAGCTAATGTTACACTAATAACCGGACCAACAAAATTAGAAGTTAAAAATAAAAAGATAAAAAGAATAGAAATTATTTCTGCAGAACAGTTGTATGAAAAATGCAACGAATACTTTAAAAAAGCTGATATTACTGTGATGGCTGCCGCTGTTGCTGATTATACTTATAAAGATAGACACGAGACACAAAACTCAATACACAAGATCAAAAAAGAACAAACAAAAACACTAAACCTAACCTTAGAACCAACAAAAGATATTCTTAAAGAATTAGGTAAAAGAAAAAATAAAAAACAAATATTAGTAGGCTTTGCTCTCGAAACAGAAAATGAAATTGAAAACGCAAAAAGCAAACTTAAAAATAAAAACCTTGATTTAATAGTCTTAAATTCGCTAAATGATAAAGGTGCTGGATTTAATCATGAAACAAACAAAATAACTATAATTGATAAAGCTGACAACATTATTAATTACCCTTTGAAATCAAAGATTGATGCAGCTAAAGATATAGTTACTAAAGTTACCGGATTAATTAATTAATTTAAAAATGAAGCTTAAAATTTACATTTTCTTTTTTACTATTAGTTTATCACTATTTACAATTCACTATTCTTTTGCCCAGGATTTAAACTGTAGCATTTCTGTTACTTCTCCCCAAATCCAACAGACTGATAAAAAAATATTTGAAACTCTTCAAAAAGCCATTAATGAATTTGTCAGAAACAGAAAATGGACAAATTATACTTTTAAACCTGAAGAAAGAATTGATTGTAATATGCTTATTAATATTACAAATAGAATTTCTACTGAAGAATTTCAGGGAACTATACAAATACAAGCACGAAGACCAATATACAAAAGCTCTTATAACTCTGTCCTTTTAAATTATATTGATAAGGATTTTCAATTTAAATATCAGGAAACTCAGCCCCTTAACTTTGATGAAGCAACTCATGTGTCAAATTTGACTTCTGTTTTAGCTTTTTATATCAACATTATTATTGGTCTTGATTTTGATACATTTTCTCTTTATGGTGGTACGCAGTATTTTAATAATGCTCAAACCATAGTAAATAATGCACAGAATGACCCCGGAAAAGGATGGAAATCATTTGAAAGTATGAAAAACAGGTACTGGCTTGTTGAAAACCTTCTTAATCAAAGCTATAAACCTTTCAGAGAATTTCTTTATAAATATCACAGGCAGGGAATGGATGTTATGTATGATAATATGCAGAAAGGAAGACAATCTGTTTTAGACGGTTTTGAATTATTAAAGAAAGTCAATAATGAAAAACCCGGTTTGTTTATTATGAATCTTTTATCCTTTGCTAAAGTTGATGAATATGTTAATATTTTTTCTTCTGCCCCTCAAAATGAAAAAGATATTGCTGTAAAAATACTTAAAGAGATTGATCCTGCAAATTCAAGCAAATACTCAAATATCCTGATTAATAAATGATAAATATTTTTAGGGATGACATCGCTTCAAGCGATGTCATCCCTAAAACCTCAAACTGATTTAAACACAACCACCCTGAGAATTATTACAATCCCGAAAATTACTAATAACACACCTATTGTATGATTTATTATAACTAAAATCTTAGGGTTAAGATAAGACTTTATCTTATTTGCGATAAAGCATTTGAGTATATCTGTAGAAAAAATTGTAACCAAAGCCCCTGTAAAAAAAGTAAAAAAATGTTTGAGTAATTCTTTTGTACCTGGTTCTGCTCCTGAAATAACACCACTTGTAACTCCCATCCAGAAAATTATCAAAATTGGATTAGCAATATTTAAAAAAAATCCTTTTAGAATAAATGTCAGATAGCCCGGTTTTTTTCCATTATTTTCATCATCGTCATTATTAGAAAAGCTGGTAATACTCCTTGTAAAAGTGAAAACACCAAATACTATAAGTATAATTCCCCCTATAAATGCAAAATATATTTTATTTGTAGGATTCAAAAGAAACTGAATTGAATCAAAAGCTCCAAAAATACCAAGGGTAAAAAGAGAAATAACTAATATTAGGGTTAAATCGCTCAGAAATATTCCAATTGCAAGAAATACTCCTGATTTAAATCCTCTGTGGATGCTGGTTTGAATGAGTGTGAAAAAAGCAGGACCCACTAAAACTGCTATCGTAAATCCTAATAATATGCCCTGTATTAATATGCCAAACATCAGTATATTAGTTCAAGTGTTAATTGCTAATTGCTAATTGTTAATTGTTTTAAGATATTCTTCCCACTCTGTAACTTTATGATTTTTCAATACTCGTGGAAATTTATGCTGCCCCCCTTCTTTTCCATGTAATTTCATCCAATTATAGAATACTTCTGTAGGTATTACTTCAACAATAACATCCTTGATTGCAGCTATTCTTTCCACTCTGTAATCGTCATTCAGAGTTTTCAAATACTTGTCTATCTTCTTTCTTACTAATTCTTTATCTATTTTATTATCAGTCCCAAGGTACCATTTGTGCGCAAACAATGAACCATATTTTATACCTGCTACAGCAAATTCTCTGATTTCAACTTGAAGGTCATTTTCCAGCATTTCTATTGCTCTGTTCATGTTATCAACTGACAAATGCTCTCCGCATAGGTTCAGATAGTGTTTAGTCCTGCCGGTTATTATTATTTCATTCAGTTTTATTGAAGTAAATTTTATAACATCCCCTAACAGATACCTGTATAAGCCTGAACAGGTTGTTAGCAATAATGCATATTCTTTAGATTCCTCTACCTCTTCTATTGTTAGTGACTGTGGATTTTTTGCAAGATTACCTTCAAAGTCGAAATTTTCATCAGTAAAAGGTATAAACTCATAAAATATACCATTGTCAAGCACCATTTGCATTGCATTTGTATCTGGCCTGCTTTGGAAAGCGATAAAACCTTCTGAAGCAAGATAAGTCTCTATATATGTTAATGGTCGCGCTAATAGTTTCTCAAAACCATTCTTATATGGTGTGAATGATACTCCACCATGCACATATATAGAAAGATTAGGCCAAATATCATGAATCGTTTTAACTTTATAATGCTCTATGATTTTCTCCAGTAAAACTTGTAACCATGCTGGCACACCACATATTATCCCAACATCCCAGTCTTTTGCTTTATTAACAATCTCGTCAAGTTTAGTTTGCCAGTCACGTTCTCTTGAAATACGTCTACCTGGCTTATAAAAATGTTGAAACCAGAAAGGAATGTTTTTTGCTGTTATACCTGACAAATCCCCTTCGTAATATGTTCCGTTAAAAATAAGATGTGTGCTTCCTCCAAGCATTAATATCCCCTTTTCATAAAATTCATTTGGAAAACTATACCCTGTGAGAGCAAATATTTGCCTGATGCTTGTCTTTTTTATGGCTTTTAGCATATCTGAAGTAACAGGAATCTGTTTACTTGAGGATTCTGAGGTTCCCGAACTTAATGCAAAATATTTAACTTTACCTGGCCAGCAAACAAATGTTTCTCCATTCAACGACCTGTACCACCATTTTTTAAAAATCGTATTATAATCATGGACAGGTATTTTCTCCTGGTAAGCTTTTATAATATTTTTTTGTTTTAAAATATCACTAAAATCATAATGTTCTCCTATTGAAGTATAAGAAGCTTTTCTGAGTAATCTTTTTAATTCCCTCTTTTGTAATTTCAGGCTATCTTTTGGAACCAGTATTTTAGGTAGCTTGCTCCTAACCTCAATTGCTCTCTTTATTATTGAACCTAAAATCGGCATAAATATTTATGATTTACTATTTACAAACTATGCTAATCATATGAGATGAACTTTGTGCAAATTTAACAATTTACATATATTAATATTGAAGGCAATGCATATATAGATAACTTATAAGGGAATATAAAAATTTGTAATAATAATAATTTGAATATGATTATAAAAAATTCAGACGTGCATTTGTTATAAATTGATTCT
>CAZMDE010000042.1:9268-12997 GCA_964564355.1 uncultured Bacteroidales bacterium
ACATATAACTCTTATATTTTAACTTTCAACTTTTTTTGTAAATATAATTTTTGCCCATCTACAGGGACAGAGCTAACTCCCATATTATTTTTCTTTAATAGATGTTTAAGTTTTATACCATATAGTTGTGATATATCCCTTAAAGATTCCCCGGTCTTATATATGTGATATGCTGTTGTTCCTTTTCTTTTTTTTGCTTGCAAATAAATAATTTCATTTGCTCTAATACTGTCAGTTTTTTTCAGGTCATTATATTTTAATATCTGCCATTGAAACATATCCAATTCCTGAGCCAAATCTTTATAATTATCACCTTTTTTTGCAATAAAAGCTTTTATACCGTTTTTAAAGAAGATTTGCCGATTTGAGGATAAGTTGATTTCTTGAGTATTAACTTTAAATTTTTGGCTTTTAACTTCTGATTCTTTTCCCTCCGAACTCCGAACTCCGAACTCCGAACTTGTATCATATTTATAAAGCTTATATTTCTCTATAGAATTTATTAATTGTTGAGGATACTTTGGATTTGTGGCATAACCGGCTGTTTTTAACCCTTTTGCCCAACCCTCATAATCATTACTTTTAAGGGTGAAAAGAAATGAATATCTTGCTCTGTTTTTTAAGAATTCTGAATGGTCTCTGAATGACTCTTCAACACTATTATACTTACGAAAACATTCATCCTTTTTATCATCGTCCTTAATATATATATATCCATTCCATTTATCCTGGCATTTAATTCCGAAATGATTATTCGCTTCCCTGGCAAGGGTGCTGTTGCCATTTGCAGATTCTTCTATTCCCTGCGCCAAAGTTATACTTGCAGGTATTCCATATATTTTCATCTCGTATATAGCTATATCCTTATATTTTTCAATATACTGTTCAATGGTTATTTTCTGACCTGAAATGTTAGAAGAAATTATTGACAGAAAAACTAACAGTAAAAAAAAATTGAATTTCGAAATAATTCTTATCATTTGGAATAATTAGTGTCATTCGTAATATATTCGCAAAAATAATTATTAAATATCATAGATTGCTAATTAAATATCCATTATTCATTAACAATTTTTTCTACTTTTGACCTCTAACTTAATTGTTTTACTTTTTAGCTTTTAGCTTTAAATTCTTAGCTTCATTTATGGATAAAGTTAACAAATATTTCCCCGATTTAGATGCAAAGCAAAAGCAGCGCAAGTTTGGATTTAAGCTGATGGAGCTGCTGGATGCAAAGCAGATGCAGCAGTATGAACTGTTAAATGAACTTTATTTAGATTGGAACTCTAAGATAAATGTTATTTCACATAAGGATATTGTTAATCTTTACGAACATCATGTTCTTCATTCTCTTGCAATAGCAAAGCTGATATACTTCAAAACCGGAACCTCTATTATGGATGTCGGAACTGGTGGCGGTTTCCCGGGTATACCCCTTGCCATACTTTTTCCGGAAGTGAATTTTTATCTTGTGGATTCTATTGGAAAAAAAATAAAGGTTGTCAATGAAGTAAGCAAAGCATTGAATTTAAAAAATGTAAAGGCTGAACAAATACGCGCAGAAATGGTAACAGGTAAATTTGATTTTATTATTACCCGTGCTGTATCCGATATTCTTACTTTACACAATTGGGTTGCTAATAAAATAAGCAAAAAAAGTTTCAATTCTCTTCCAAATGGTATGATATGTATGAAAGGTGGGGATATTACTTCGGAAATCAAACCTTTTAAAAACAGAACATCTGTTTACAATATTGAAGATTACTTTACTGAAGAATATTTTAAGGATAAAAAGCTTGTCTATATTAATTTAAAGACTATTTAAACTTCCTTTGAGTTCCTTTGTGATGTACTTTGTGCCCTTTGTGGTAAAATTTTATTTCCAGCATTTAGCTTTCAATTTCCAGCTTCCAGCTTCCAGCTTCATTCCTCAAACTCTACCCTAATAGCAGACCCAACCTCCAGAGCAAGCAAACTCGCTATATTCCCTTTATTAATTGCAATTTCAAGCAGCCCTGACGTATTAAAAAATGCTACAAGGTCTGTCTCATCTTCATCCTTATATGATTTGCTGAGCTTTTTAATGCTTTTTTTATCAGGTAATACAATTGTGCATTTCTTCCCTCTGAATTTTTGTTTAAAAAGCTTTGCTGGTATATTAGTTATCAGGTTCTCATAAGAATCCACATATATAACACTTCCTAAAATTATATTCCCATTTACTGCTGGCTCCCCGGCAGTGCTTTCGTTTTTAAACCCAACCCCTACCCCTAGTTCTTCTATTGCTTTCCCGCTTGCTAAATGACAGGCAGCCTTTACAAATACATCCCTTGTCGGAAAAGTAAAGTAATCCGAATCCTGCATTATATTTAGCTCAATTATCTTTTTGGGTTTCTTTTCAAATATAAGAGTAAAAATTCCATTATCTGCCCCAATAAAATAATGATTTTCATAATATACTGCCAGGTGTGGCGTAGCAACAGAAGCTTCACTGTCTACTCCAATTATATGAACAGTATTTTCAGGGAAGCTTTCGTAGCTGTTTTTGATAACAAAAGCAGCTCTTATCTTATCAAAAGGCTTTATCTGATGGGTTATATCAATTATCGTCGCATCTGGAAGATAGGTTAATATTCTCCCTTTTACTGCAGCTACATAATGGTCCTTTAACCCCCAGTCACTTGTTAATGTTATTATTGGCATATAAATAATATTTTCAAATTCTATTTGTCCAATGTCTCATGTCTCTTATCTAACATCTCATGTCTAATTTTAAGTATTTTTGCACCTTCAAAATTAAGCTTAATAAATCTATATAGAAAAAAATTAATCTGTATTTTTGATAATTCTTTTAACATACCACCTTCAATAAATTTAAAGGTGCTGTTAATAACTAAGTTAAATGTTGTTTAAAAAAGTAGCCAATTACATATCTCTCGTAAAATTCAGTCACACTGTATTTGCTCTGCCATTTGCTTTAATAGGCTTTTTCATCGCCATCCGCTCAAATAATAATAATTCAGCATTCAGCATTCAGAATTTAGCACTTGTAATGTTGTGTATGGTCTTTGCCCGCAACACTGCCATGTCTTTCAACAGGTATACCGACAGGCATATTGATAGCCTCAATCCGAGGACACTAATGAGGGAAATACCTGCATCAATTATCAAACCCGGCTCAGCTTTGTTTTTTTCTATTATAAATGGAATGCTTTTTTGCCTGACTGCATATTTTATTAATATGCTTTGCTTCATACTTTCACCTGTAGCTCTATTCATCATAACAGGTTACAGCTTTACTAATAGATTCTCCTCTTTCAGCCATCTCATTCTTGGTTTGGGATTATCTCTCGCACCCATCGGAGCTTATATCGCTGTTACAGGCAGTTTTGCTCTTCTGCCTGTTATTTTTTCAATTATTGTTCTTTTCTGGGTTGCCGGGTTTGACATCATTTATGCTTTGCAGGACACAGAATTTGACAGTTCTCATAATCTCAAATCAATACCTGCATGGATTGGTAAAAAGAATGGCTTAACAGTTTCCCTCCTGTTTCATGTTATATCTGTAATATTTGTTTTGGCTGCAGGTATAATAGGCAATTCAGGTTACCTCTACTTTACAGGAGCATTCATTTTTATTGTCCTCCTCGGGTATCAGCACATGATTATAAAGGATGATGACCTGAGCAAAGTCAATGTCGCCTTCTTCACTCTCAACGGTATCGCCAG
>CAZMDE010000043.1:0-12833 GCA_964564355.1 uncultured Bacteroidales bacterium
AAGGTTTAACTAAAGAAGAAATAGAATTAATTATTAAAAATTATAATTATGGAAAAGATGCATTCAGATTTAGTAATATGTAACTGTGGCAGTTCAGAACACCAGATAATATTTACTTATAATGAAGATGAAAAAGAGGTTTATATGGAAGTTCATCTTTCTAAACAAAGGCGATTCTTTAAGAGATTTTGGCATGCCTTGAAGTATATCTTCGGTTACAGATGTAGATATGGTGATTTTGAAGAAGTAATTATTACTCCTGAAGATGCGGACAAATTTCTAAAAATATATAATTTCCTGAAAAATTAATGTAAATTGATGTTATAATTCCACCGCTCGGCGTAGCTTTTAGCTACGTCGAACCTAAAAGGTAGATTGCATCTACCATGGTCAGGCAAAGCGTCCACTTTAGTCAATTTTATCATTAGACCTGTCCTTTAGGGCAGGGAATAATATACACCCACACCTTCGGGCTTCAGCCCAATACATTTTAAGCTGGTAGATGTTAAATGTCATTAAGTTAAGGATATATTTAATTTCAATATCAGTGTTAATCAGTCTCATCAGTTTCATCAGTGTACTATTTTGATTTTCTTACGCCTTACTACTTACTACTTACGACTATTACCAACCTATTTCCATTAGCTTTCCATTAGTGTTCATGACCATAGTAATTAGATAGTACATAGACAGGCATTAGACAGGCATTAGATAGTACGGCTTTTTTTGCATTTGATAATTTCTTATTTGTTTATAAATTAGCAACTTAACACTTATGCTTCAGAAACTTATATTTCAATTGAAAAATTTCTCCGACCCTATGCTGACGGAGTGCAAGTGGTATGCTAACGGTGTGCTAACGGTGTGCTAACGGTGTGCTAACGGTGTGCTAACCCCTAATCCTCAAATTATCAGTAAGTTAAAATATTCAATTCTAATATATATAAATCAAATGGCAGAAAATCAACCAAATAACTCATTTATCTTACTATTTACAACTAAAGATTAATTATTGTTTTATGTCAGTTTTAGGCTCATTTCTCGAACACTCTATGGACACACTCATATTAATACTATGCAAATGAGTATTTTATAATATATCAACAAATTGTATGTATTGCATGGAATTTCAGTCTTCTCATCTTTTAGTCTTGTTGAAATCTTAATATTATTAGCAAACCAAACCTGCAAATTTTCTTAACTTTGAACCCGAATTTTCCTGATAGTTTATTTGTTTTTCTTATTACTTACGACTTACTACTTACGACTTACAACTAATGTCTATAGATTTATTAAAAGATTTAAATGATGTTCAGAGGAAGGCTGTGGAATGTACGGTCGGTCCTGTCATTATAATTGCGGGAGCAGGCTCAGGCAAGACACGTGCTTTGACATACCGCGTTGCTTATCTTCTGAAAAATGGTGTGAATCCGTTCAATATACTTGCTCTCACGTTTACCAACAAGGCAGCCCGTGAGATGAAAGAAAGGATTTATAACCTTGTCGGAAATACTGATGCAATGAATGTTTGGATGGGCACCTTCCATTCTATATTTGCCAAAATACTGAGGTTCGAGGGTTACAGGTTAGGCTACTCTCAAAATTATACAATTTATGATGAGAATGACTCCAAAAGCCTTATGAGGTCTATTATCAGGGAAAGAGGTCTTGATGACAAGACTTATAAATTCTCATATATTCTTAACCGCATTTCTTCTGCTAAGAATAACCTGCTATCTCCTGAAGATTATGCGAACAATATGGAGATAATGATGCAGGACAAAGGTGCAAGAATGCCTGAAATAGCTAATCTTTTCAGCATTTATAATAAGCGCTGCTTCAAAGCATCTGCAATGGATTTCGATGACCTGCTCTTTAATATGAACGTCCTGCTGAGGGATTTCCCTGATGTGCTTTATAAATATCAGCATAAGTTTGAATATATTCTTGTTGATGAATACCAGGATACTAATTATGCGCAGTACCTCATCATTAAAAAGCTTGCTGCTAATAATGAGAATATCTGCGTAGTTGGCGATGATGCGCAGAGCATATATTCTTTCCGCGGTGCTAACATTGAGAATATTCTCAATTTCAGGAAAGATTATTCTGATGCAAAAGTGTTCAAGCTTGAGCAGAATTACCGCTCCACACAGAATATTGTTAATGCTGCTAACAGCATTATTATAAAAAATAAAAAGCAGATATTTAAGGAGATCTGGACTGAGAATGCTGAGGGGAGTTTGATAAATCTTATAAAAGCCACAACTGATAGCGAAGAAGCTACCCTGGTAGCTCATTCTATCTTCGAGACAAAGATGAACAACCAGCTGCAGAATAATGCTTTCGCCATTCTTTACAGGACAAATGCACAGTCACGCTCGCTTGAGGAATCTCTTCGCAAGCTCAACATTCCTTACCGGATTTACGGCGGGCTTTCTTTTTACAGAAGAAAGGAAATAAAAGACCTGATTGCCTATTTCAGACTTGCGATAAACCATAATGATGATGAAGCTCTGCTGAGAATTATTAACTACCCGGCAAGAGGCATAGGAAAGTCAACAACTGAGAAGCTTATAGTTGTAGCAAATGAAGCAGAGAAAAACATAACAGAAGTAATAAGCAATATCAGTGAATACAAGACAGAGCTGGGAAGCGGAGTAATAAATAAGCTTCAGAGCTTTATTACAATGATAAAAAGCTTCACTGCTCAGCTTAAAACAAAGGATGCTTTCACGCTTGCTAAACTCATTGCCTTCTCTTCAGGCATTATGAAAGACCTGACAGATGACAAGACAACTGAGGGTGTCAGCAAGCTCGAGAATATCGAGGAATTACTTAATGCAATTAAAGAATTCACGGAAAACGAAAGCTACTCTGTTGATGCTGACTTAATGGAATCTCCGGACTCCGAACAATCTCCGAACTCCGAAATCATAACTCCGAACTCCGAACTCCCTACTCCCAACTCTTTCCGCACTCTCGATATATTTTTGCAGGATGTATCGCTTCTGACAGATGCTGACAAAGATGACAAGGAAGATAATAACAAGGTTTTGATGATGACTGTTCACCAGGCAAAAGGACTTGAATTCCCTTATGTGTATGTAACAGGACTTGAAGAGAATCTTTTCCCGTCAATGATGTCGATGAATTCACGTGATGACATAGAGGAAGAACGAAGATTATTTTATGTAGCTGTTACCCGCGCCCAGCAAAAAGTTACTTTGTCATATTCACAGAACCGTTATAAATGGGGAAATATGACCTACTGCGAGCCAAGCAGGTTTATTGATGAAATAGACTCCAGATATATTGAGATACCTGTCAGGAAATCTATTTACAATAATGACAATGCCTTTGAAGAACCGACTTCAACCTACAAAGCAAAAAACACGAAATCCGGGATACGAAATCCGAAATCCACTACTCCCCAATCAATACTCTCTACTCCTAAAAATCTTAAGAAGTTAAAAGATGTAACTTCTGACGATGACGGAGGTTATGTTAATTCTGATACATTAAACCTTTCAGAAGGAATGGAAGTTGAGCATTTGCGCTTTGGTAGAGGCAAAATAATAGGTGTTGAAGGAAAAGATGCTAATAAAAAAGCTACTGTGCTTTTTAATAATATAGGTAAGAAACAATTACTCCTGAAATTTGCTAAGCTGAAAGTAGTGTAGTTCTCTGGTTCATTGGTTCACTTGTTCACTTGTTCACTTGTTCACTATCCATTATCCATTATCCCTTCAGGAATAGCTCTTATACTATTTTAGGATTGTAACAGTACCTTTCAGAAAGGTTCCGTCACTAAGAGTTAATATATAAAAATAAGCTCCTTCAGGATGGTTGCCTCCATCCCAATCGTTTTTATAATCTACACTTTCATATATTTTATTTCCCCAACGATTAAAAATAAGCAGCCTGGAGCCCTGGAAATCTTCCAAACCCTTGAATTTAAAAGTAGAATTAAATCCGTCTTTGTTTTTAGGTGTAATAATATTGTAATCTTTGACTACGCAATTGCGAACTGTAACAGAATCGTCTGTTTTAGAATAACAGTTGTTTTTCGAAACATATAATTCAATGTTATATTCACCAAGCCCTGACCAGGTTATTTCATAAGGACCGGGACCTGTGCCTGAAATGACTTCTCCATTAGAAAAATTCCAGGTGTAAACAGCATCAGCAGGAGCATTTCCCGTATATGAAATTACTGAACTTTCTCCGTTACAAATCGGGGTTTTAGCAACAAAATCAGATGTTGGCACCGGGTGTATCGGTACTACCTTTACCAGGGTGTCCTTGCAGCCATTGGAGGAAGTAACTATCAGCTGAACGGGATAACTTCCCGGTGCTGCATATAAGTGAGCAGGGTTGCCGCTTGCAGTAGCAAGACTGTCGTCGCCAAAATCCCATATCCATGAACTTGGATTGGTTTGGGTAGAATCCTTAAATTCACATGGAGTGCCAAAGCATAGGTTTTTATAACTAAAAAATGCTGTGGGTTTTTGAAGCACATCTACAATGTTTGAATCCTTTGTTGAACAGCCATTTTTAGTAACAGTAAGAACTACATTTCGCTTACCCGCATTTTTCCAGGTAACATTATAAGGACCCGGTTTATTTCCCTCCGGTACTGCTAAACCTCCGTCAAAATTCCATCTATAGGATAATGGAGGTGGTGAAGTCCCCGTAGCTTTAATTATAGATGGAGCTTCGCTGCATATTGGTGTGTCAAATGAAAAAGTTGCCTCCGGATGCTTGGTAACAATGACGTTTCTGTTTCCAAGAGCCTGTCCGCATTTATTGAGGGCTAAGACTTTTACGACATAAACTCCCTCAGCATCATAAAGAATATTTAGTAAGTTATTAGATGTGTCGATAATTGAACCGCTGACTGACGACCATTCGTAGTATACCCCTTTTTCAAAAGGTACCTGGTAGTGAAGTGTATCGCCAAGGCAAGTCTGATAAGGACCTGTAATGAGTGTATTCGGAGGTCCTAATACATATAGTTTTGTGCTGTTTGGTGTTTGAGGTCCCTTGCAGCCATAATTAGTTTCCTGGAGTGTAAGATTATATGTTCCGGCACCATTAAATATAATACCGATTGCCGGGTTTGATAAGAATAGCTTCCCGTTTAGAAACCACTGATATGTCGAATTCATAGGAGGTCCGGCATTCCATGGCATTGGATAAAAATAAACAACATCTCCTACACATAAAACAGAATCAGGAGGATCTTGTAATATTGATAAATCATCTGAGGGCGCACCTATTATTAAACGTATTAATGTTCCGTTCATATTAAGAGGATGATTTGAATTGGTTGCAATCATTCGCATATAATACAATCCGGGAGACAAGCCAACATATCCTAAAGAATCTGCGCAGGGGAGATGGACGAGTAAAGTAGTGTCATTGCTTGCTGTAATAGTTCCGATTCCTCCAAAAGAAACAACTCCGAAAAACTGAGGCTCTCTGAGTTCAATTAAAAATTTATTATTTTTAGCATAAACTGCTGTGCTGTCAAAATCATGTATTTTAATATTTACTATAGTATTAAAACCTTCAGCTGATGTTTTGCAGGAGTGAAGGCAAACCTGAATATCTTTTTTACGATTAGTTTCAATATCACAATGCTTTATACAAAAAGGACCATATACCATGCCAATAGTTGGCGGAGCAGTAGAATTTACGCGGATATAATAATTACAACCATTGGGTATTGGTTGATTATTCTCATTTATTAAACCGGATACAGAGCCGGGCAAAGCTCCTGTTGCAGGGTCATAAGTGTTTTGGTCGGGTGATGTTCCAAGAACATTGGGTTTAGGAGGAAAATTTCCCAAGGAATCGGAAAGCTCTGCAATATATTTATTGTTTTTTAAAAATACTCCGGTAGAAAAGAAAGGCACATCTATTACGCTTCCAACGCATATAGAATCCGGCTTGGTTATCATCAGGGCTTTTAATGTTGTAACAGTATTCGGGCAATGCTTAACCTCAAAACAAATGGTCGCAGTTGTATAGAAATCCAAGCCGTAATATGAATAATAATATTGTATCCTTATCTTGTAACATTTGCCGGGTGGGGTTGAGGCTGGAATTGTGGGGTATAGAGTACCACTCATCCTTTGGTTGTTAATTGGATATATTTCTAACTGTTTTGGCTTGGCAAAAGAGCCTGTAGAATCTGATAGCTCTACCTGGCAAAACCCAACTCCGCAAATAGGTGCCGTCAGGTGATAATATAAGCTTAATGAAAAATTCTGACAAACAGGTATAGGTTTTATTGAATCAATTTTCAGGTTAAAATTTGCAGCAAAATTGTCAAAATCACCTTTTACAAAAATGTCGTCAATTCCGATTGATGAATTACCCGGTAAGGAGCCGGATTTGTTAACCCACCTGAAACCAAATCGCAGGTTAACTTTATTATCAAAAGCAGGATTTTGTATTAATTCATATTTCCAGATAGGTTGGTTATTATAAATGGTCCCGGTTTGAGTCCATGGTCCGTTGTTAGCACTATAATATAACTCTGCATAAGCTGTGCCTGAGCCCATACCCAAATAAAAAAATGCTATTTTAACATTTGTTATTCCTAATGTGCAAAATCCGATTGAGCTGAAAGTTAATTGAGCAAACCTGTCTGAAGAATCTGTAGGATTGTAATTACAGTTGGAAATGCTGTTGGTTGAATCTGCTTTTGTATCATAAATATGCAGGTAATGGCTATAGGGTGCCTTAGATATTGTGCCGCTTACAGTTTGATTCTCATCCGGAGTGTTTTGATAAAGTGGAGCTCCGTCATACTTATCGTTAATTACCCACTGATTTTTACCATAATTACCTCCTGCACCTGATGTATTGAGCGTAACACCCGGAGCACCATTTTCGAAATCTTCATTATAAATTAATATAGTGGTTTGAGCTTTTGCAAAGCTCAGGGATAATAAAAAAACTATTAAGAAAGATATATTTATTCTTTTCATTATTATAAATAAAAGGTCAAAATTATATTATTTTTTAATTTGTTTATAATTTCATTATTGTTTGTTTAAAATTATTTAAGCAGAGTAACCCGTCCCATAGCCCTGTGCTTAAATCCATATTGGTCAGTATATAATAAAACCCAGACATAAACTCCCATGCCTGCTACTTTTCCGTTGAATTTTCCATCCCATGGCTGATTTTTTGTTTCAGACCTGAAAATCTGACCGCCCCATCTGTTAAAAATATAAAGCTCATAATCTCTTATATTCATGCCATAAGGTTGAAAAACGTCATTTATTCCGTCAGGATTAGGAGTAAAAGCATTAGGTACAAATAAAGTATTATAACCTTTTATATATACAACAGAATAAATAGAATCAATACAACCAAAAGAGTTTTTGGCTACAAGCCATACTGTATAATCTCCTTCCTCAGAATATGTATGAGCAGGGGATTCTAAAGAAGAAAAATTATCCTCTCCTGAAGACGGCTCACCAAATTTCCATGACCAGATTGATGTGTTCAATGAATTATCATCAAATTTAATTAATGGGTTATCTGTATAGGCTATTGGTGGATCCGGAGTAAATTTAGGAATGGGTGATGGATTAACTATAATTGGAACTAAAGTGGGAGTGGATGAGCACCCTCCCTCAGTTACTGTCAGAGTTATATCAAATGTTCCTGACTTTGTCCAGCCAACAACATATGGACCTGCTCCGGTACCGGAAATAATTGTACCTTCATTGAATATCCAATTAAATTGAGCTAAAGGGGTTGCGTTTCCTGTATAATTAATTGTCGTGTTTTTCTTTGCACATATTGGGGAATTCAATGTAAAACCAGAAGTAGGAATAGGATTTACTGTTATATCAACGTTAGCAGAATCATCTTTACAGGTTGGTTCTGTTACGAAAATCCAAACTTTATATTTCCCGGGAACAGTCCAATTTACCTGGTGCGGACCCTGACCTGTATCAGAAACGGAGTTCCCTCCTTTAAAGTCCCATTTATATAAAGCATCCGGGTTATAGGTGCTGGTATCTGAAATAGTTGAATTCATTCCAATACATACAGGTGTATTGGAACTTATTAATGGCTTGGGATTGCAGCATTTCATGTGAATATTCCATGTTATTGAATCTAATCCGCAAAGACTATTTCTTTGATAATAATAAGTGAGAGTGTAATTTCCCGCTATAGTATATGTATGCGAAACCTTTTGACCATGAACAGTATCTGTGCCATCTCCAAATTTCCAGTAAAAATCTGTTATTAATGGATTGGAAAAGGCTGCAAATGTTAATTTAGTACCTCTGCAAATAGTATCAGTAAAGTTGTAATATTTTATAGTGCTTGTTGGAGTAATAACATTAAAGCCTATTTCCGGGTCTATAAAAGTAGTGCCTGCAATGTAGCCGAATGATTCATAAGCTCCGTATCCGTATATGTTTGCTGTATAACCACTGTCGGACTGTAATGTATGATTACCCTGAGTTAATAAATCAAGACGGGCATATGAATAATCAGTATTAAAAGGAACAACTGTGAATGATGCAGGTGGAACTACCTTGCCATCAAGAATTAATAATCCTGTATATTTAGTCCGGGTTACAACATTAAGATAGTAGTTTTTAATAATAGTAGAAGTAAAGGTATTGAAAACTATTTTACCGAGCGATTGGTCAAGCGGTTGAAGCATTATCATGAATGGGTCGGAATAGTCGTTACCATCTGCCTTGCTGCTTTCACTGAATTGAGCAACTGCAATAGGCTTATTGGATTCTACATAAGTGGGAGTTCCCGAACTGTATTCGTAATATTCCCCTGCATTTAGCCCTATAGGCAGACTGCCATCCCAGGTAACCATTGTTCCGTTTTGAGAGGCTGTGATTCTGAATATATCGGTAGTACGGGTTTTTAAGGGTACCGTAATATACTTTGTTCCCCAAGTTTTAATAGGCATCATTTGCTCACATAAAGTATTGCAACAACAAAGAAGTAGCGGTACTCTTGCGCATTTATTACCTGAAAATACTGCAAATTTTTTGCAATTATCTGAAGCAGTAGTGTCTAATTCTATTAATGTGCCTGTCAGGTCGTTGGGTGCTGTCCAATTCCCTTTCACTTGATAAACCTCTCCTTTATTTAAAGTGATTTTATAAGGAATATTTGCAGGATGACCTGGAATGCCTCCCGGACCAACAGTTGCGCAGGTTGGTGTAATTTTTATTACAGTGTTGTCATATGCAGCTACTACTAATAATTCGGATGACTCAAATTCCCCGTCTTTTGCAGAATAGGTCACTACTCTGTATTTTGTTCCTAATGAGGGCGTGGGTATTATTATAGCTGCGTCTGATGTTTTTTCTACATAGTTCAATTGATATACAGATACAGATACGTCTGTTGAAACATGAATACCTTTTTTTTCAATAACTTCACTGTCAAAACACATTACAGTTAAAGTGGGAATAATAATTTCTGTTGTAGAATTTGGTTTTACTGTGAAGTTTTGTGACCAACCTGCTAATGGAACTGAAATTTTTCCCGTAGCTGGTAAATTATCTGCTGTTATATAAACTTTCATTCTATCTGTCTTTGGTGTTTCAACAAGATAATTCTCCATGAAACCAAACCAAAAATCAGTGCCTTTTGTGGAAAAATAAGTTTGCCCTTCTGAACAAATTGTACAAAAAAACAGTAACAAAAAGAAAATAATATTTATACTACTCTTCTTCATGCTTGTTTAGTAATGGAAATTACTACAAATGATAACTTACGAGTTTAAAAGTTATTTTGTCTTTTTTCCTAAGAATTAATAACGTAATTTGTTTATTTATAAGATAAATGAAAATTATAAATTTATATATAAACACTTAAAATTAACCCAACAGCAAAACTAAGAAAAAATTTTGATAATTATGATTTTATTTATGTAACTTATTAAAGTATATTGATATTATGGCATTTATTTAGTGTAAATAAATTTAACCACAGGCAGGGACAGAGAAAGTGAATGTGCTGCCAATTCCGGGTTGGCTATCTGCTGATATTTTACCACCATTCTTTTCGACGAAATCTTTGCAAAGGAGCAAGCCAAGTCCTGAACCGGATTCATTATCAGTGCCTTTGGTAGCAAAATGCTGAACTGGATTGAATATTGTTGGGAGGTTTTCTGTTTTTATTCCTATACCTGTGTCGGATATAACTATATCAATAAAGTTTGAATTTTTATATGCATCTATTTTCACTTCTCCATCTCTTGGAGTGAATTTAAGAGCATTTGATATTAAATTTCTGACAACAAGATTAATAGTTTGGTAATCGAAATATCCGATTATAGTATTTGAGAGAACTGAGTGAAGATTGATTTTTTTATGTTTAGCTTTAGGGGATAATAAAATTAAATTTTCCTCAAATATATCATTTAGTTTAAAGAAGCTTGGTGTCAGATGTATTTCATTCCTCTGGCTTCTTGCCCAGTTTAATAGATTTTCAAGCAGATTGTAAACAGAACCTGATGATTTTTGAAGCATTTTAAGATATTCCTTTATTTGAGAAGTATCGGAAAAGTCGTCTGTATCAAGTATTATGTCAATAAGGTTTGTGTAATTTCCTACAGGTCCACGCAGGTCGTGAGCAATGATGGAAAACATCTTATCTTTCAGTGAATTTAATTCACGGAGATTTTTTTCACTTGCCTTCAGGTCGTCTTCGAGTTTTTTCTTATCTTTTAATTTTTGAATTAGAAGGTTAAATGCATTCGAAAAATCACCAAGAAAGCTGACTTTCTGACCATAATCTCCTGTAGCTATCTGTTGTGTTTGCCAGGTTAAATGGCGAAGATTTGAATGTAATTGCTTATAGGGTGCTATTAATGAGTTTTTAAGAGGCGGCTCTTTTTCAAGCTCGCCTTTTGACAGGGAATTTATAAAATCATAGCTTTCATCAAATTTTGTTATTGCAGTTTTAACTGTTTGAAATAATTCAATAATTTCTTTTGAATAATTTATATTATTATCCAATTTATATTCAAGGAAATCTTTTGATATTTTACCTTGAACTAAATCAAGAAGAGCTGAATTGATTAAAGTGATAATTGAATTATCAGATTCTGACATAAATTTTATTTTATCAAATTTACTGTGAACCTGCAGGTTCTTTCTCCTGTTGACCAGCAGTCAATTTCCTTAACTTTGAAAGTTTTATTTGTATATACTAAAAAAATACCTTCAAGAAATCCTTCATCATAATCGCAGACAGTATCACCATATTCAGGCAAGCCTGAACAGTTGAGGTCTTCGGAAATGGTTAATACAAAATTCATATTCTCCGGGTCAGCTTTCTCAACTACAAGAACTCCTATTGCGTATTCAAGAAGCTTAGCATGAAGCTGGGCGATGAATTCGTTTAGTCCTAATGTAATATCAAGAACATTTTTACAGAATTCTATACCTGATAGTTTACCGGCATCAATAAAGATTTTCTTGGCTTTTTCTGTTCCAAAGTGGTCGATTAATATAGTTTTCATTGTATACTGCATTAGGCGATATACAGCTACTTTAGTATCTGGACCGAGATTAGGTCTTCCTACAGCAATATTTCCCAGGTCCTTCCATTCAAACTTATTATTATTATTATTATTATTTATTTCCATATTTTAAGGATTTTAAAATATACAACAATAAGTAAATTAACTCACATGAGATTTTATTCAGGATGTAAATTTAATAACTTTAATAAGATCAACAAAAATAATAAACTTAAATATATATAAATCTCTTTTTAAAAGAGAGAATTATATTCCTTTAAATCAAGTTCAGCAATGAGTTGCTTGATTTCTTTCTGTAATTCTTTATTAACAGGTATTCCTTGTTTTTTTCTTTCCTGCCAGCATATATATTCTTTTTCACCGGGAGTATAAATTCTATCTTGCCCCTGCATCTTTTTTGATGCTCTCAGCTCTCTTAATATATCACCTGTCGTTTTTCTAAACTCTTCTGGTTCGATGAATGCTGAAATGTCAATTGCAATAAAGAAATGACCGATATGATAAGGAGCTTTTTTACTATCTATCATGCCTGAAAGCATTTTCATGTAGCTGCCGGATTGCAAAGCAGCGCAAAGGATTTCTATAACAGTTGCATAGCCATAACCTTTATATCCTCCATTCTCTTCTCCAACACCGCCTAAGGGAGCTAGAGCGGCTTTGTCTTTAATAAGGTCATTAAGCACTTCTGTAGCATTAGTTTTATTTTTTCCATCTTCATATACGACCCATCCTTCAGGCACATCCTTGCCTTCACGTTCGTAAAGCTCTATCTTGCCACGCTGGCTGACGGATGTAGCACAGTCGAGAAAAAAAGGAAATGCTTCATCTGTTGGCATTACAAAGGTGAGGGGGTTAGTGCCAAGCATATTCTCTATGCCAAATGTCGGAGCAATTGATGGTCTTGCATTTGTTCCGGTTATGCCTATCATTCCTGCATTTGCTGCCATCAGACCGTAATAACCAGCAATACCGTAATGTGTGGAATTTCTTACTGCTACCATTCCCATACCAAATTGCTTAGCTTTATTAATTGCTATCTGCATTGAATTTTTAGCAATTACATGCCCCATGCCGTTATGCCCGTCAATAACTACAGTTGTCGGGCTTTCTCTTACAACTTCCATTTTTGTTACAGGGTTTAGTATCCCTTCTTTGATCCTGTCATAATAAATCGGCTTAAGCCTGTTTATCCCATGTGAATCAATCCCTCTTTTATCAGCAGAAATAAGAACTTCTGCTACCACCTTTGCATCTTCTTCAGGAACGCCAACACCTT
>CAZMDE010000044.1:0-12649 GCA_964564355.1 uncultured Bacteroidales bacterium
GGAAATAACTGACAACAAAGTGGATTTGCCGGCATTAGGAAAACCTACTAAACCTACGTCAGCAAGTATTTTAAGCTCAAGTATTTTCCATACTTCCTGGGCAGGTTCTCCGGGTTGTGCATATTTTGGTGCCTGGTGTGTTGGAGTCTTGAAATGGTCATTTCCCATACCTCCGCGACCTCCTGCTAAAAGTATTTTTGTTTCTCCTTCTTCTGTAATTTCAAATTCAACTTCTCCTGTTTCTGCATCCTTTGCTATTGTGCCGAGAGGAACTTCAAGATAAACATCCTTTCCCGTTGCCCCGCTTTTCAATGATGAGCCGCCATTTACTCCATGACCGGCAATTACATGTTTCTGATATTTCAGATGTAATAGTGTCCAGAGTTGTTTATTACCCCTTAGTATTACATGCCCGCCTCTGCCACCGTTTCCGCCGTCTGGTCCTCCTCTGGGATTTGAACGTGTCCTGAGAAAATGCGCAGAGCCTGCTCCTCCTTTACCCGAACGGCAGCATATTTTTACATAATCAACAAAATTATTTTCAGCCATTTCAGGAATATATTAGTTATAAGAGATTAGTGAATATTGATTTTTTCTTTGCGTACCTTGGCGCTATCCTTTGTGTTCTTTGCGCTTAAGTATTTTTTTACAACTTACTATTAACGGATATCATTTCATCAATAACTTCAGAAATACTTCCGAAAACATTATCTACCGGAGCCATGCCGTTTATTGACACTAATTTCTTTTGTTTCTTATAGAAATCGAAAATTGGCAAGGTTTGATTTTTATATACAGCAAGGCGATTCTTGATGACTTCCTCATTATCATCACTTCTGTCGCCTGTAGTCTTTCTTCCTAATATGCGTTTATATAATTCCTCTTCCGCAACCTCAACTGCTAAAACAAGGTTAATTGGAATACTCTTGGATACAAGTATTTTATCAAGCTTTTCTGCCTGGTTTAGTGTTCTTGGAAATCCGTCAAATACAAATCCTTTTACATCTTTACTGCTGAATACCTTTTCCATCAGAACATCAATTACTACTTCATCCGGCACTAACTCCCCTTTATCCAAATACGATTTAACCTTTATTCCTATTGGCGATAGGTTTTTAACAGCATCTCTTAAGATATCACCTGTTGAAATATGCATAAGTTCATATTTCTTAATTATATTTAAGGACTGTGTTCCCTTACCTGAACCCGGAGGTCCGAACAATACAATATTTAGCATAGAATATCTTTTTAATTAAAGAACAAAAATACACAAAATTTTCTAATTAGTGTCTGTCCATAATGTTTCACATTTTTCAAATGTGAAACATTTATTTTATTCTTCTCTGTGAACATTTATCTCATGAACTCCTTAATATTAAATTAATATTGTGAATAAACTCTGTGTCTTCTTTGTGTATCTCTGTGTTACTTTTTTTAATTTATGACTTTATGGACAGACACTAATTAACTTCTAATTTCCAATTTCCAGCACCCCCCTTACTCATCATCCCTTACGCCTTATCCCTTATCTCTTACGCCTTATCCCTTACGCCTTAAGTCTTATCCCTTACGCCTTACGCCTTACGCCTTATCCCTTATCTCTTACGCCTTATGCCTTACGCCTTACGCCTTACGCCTTATGCCTTACCCCTTATCCCTTACGCCTTACGCCTTACCCCTTACCCCTTATCCCTTACCCCTTACCCCTTACCCCTTACGCCTTATCCCTTACCCCTAATTTATATATTTCCGGCAAGTTCCTCCCTTTCCCATTATAATCAAGCCCATAACCCACAATGAAGTCAGAAGGAATTTCAATCCCTGTATAATTTATTTTGAAGCTTTTTTTGAATGCCTGCGGCTTAAATAGGAGAGTAGCAATTTTTACATCAGCAGGCTTATGCTCATACAGCTCATTTAGTAATGTATCCATAGTAATTCCCGTATCAACTATATCTTCAATTATCAATATGTTGCGCCCCTTCATATCCTCATTTATTCCTATCAGTTTTTTAACATGTTCTGTTGTCAGCATTCCCATATATGAAGAGTATTTAACAAATGAAATATCACAGCTAATCTTCAATTGTTTAAACAGGTCTGTAGCAAACATAAATGCACCATTAAGCATTACCAAGAACAATGGCTCCTTATCAGCATAATCCCTGTTTATGCTCTCTGCTATCCTGCTGACAGCCTTTTGTATTTCATCATTACTGATGAATATTTCAAATTCCTTGTCCAATAATTTTATTCTTTTCATATTTTAATAATATTAAATGGTTTCTGTTTTTATATTTTACCTTGAATAACGTCAGCTTTATGTTTACCTGCAAAAGTATTATTTTCAATATTCATAATTTATATTTAATAATAGATTTAGTATAGTTTTTTAAAAAGTTAATAATTAAATCCCCGCAAATCTCGTATTCAATCCGTTATACTTTGGGTGCTGGACTTTTTTTACAAATTCATCAATCTGTGGTCTCTGTTTTGTGGATTTTACCTTTTCAAAATTTCCGAATTTCAAATTGTCTCATGTTTAAATAGTTTTAATTTTGTATCCTCGAATTTTCAATATTTTTTTAAAATAAGATATTTATCAATAGGAATTTTTTCTTATCATCAATTTTATTTTTAATATTATAACTTAAAAATACTATCATTATAGATTAATTCTAACTTTAAATCATTATTTTAATCTTTATAAAAACCGCTTTATAATAAATTTTATTTACTTTTAGATATTAATTAATAAAACTGTTTACGTATTGAAAAATTCTATATATAACCCTTCATTAAAGCTGTTAGGTATGTTTATGCTTGCCATATTTAACCTAAATCTTGTAGCTCAGCATCCTTCTATCGGGGGATATAATGTTTACTACGGAGATATGCACAATCACTCTAATGTTTCTGACGGAACTGGTGCACCAGCAACAGCTTACAATTATGCCAGGAACACAGCACATCTTGATTTTTTCAGCCTTTCTGACCATTCAAATGCTATAACTTCAGCAGAGTGGGTTGATATTAAGAATCAGGCAAATGCTTATAATGAGGACGGGGTTTTTATTACATTCTGGGGTTTCGAATGGTCTTCGGGCGGCAACTTCGGCCATGTGTCAGTTTATGGTACTGATGATTATTGCACAACAAATTCACCCACCAGTACTTTCAACGCATTTGTAAGCTGGCTTTCCTCAAGAAATTGTGTTGCATTCTTTAATCACCCGGGAAGAGAGAATGCAGCAGGCATGGAATTTAATCATTTTACCTCATCCTTATCGGATAAAATCTTCGGCATTGAGCTATGGAATAAGGGAGATAATTTTAATTACTATTATTATAATGACGGATATTTTACAGGAGATAATAACAAAAGTTATTATGATGAAGCACTGTCAAGAGGTTGGATGATTGGTGCATGGGGAGGAGGAGATAATCACTGGGCTACTTGGGGAAATGCAGTACCGTTAAAAGTTGCTGTGCTGGCAAACAATCTGACAAGAACTGATATACTTAATGCCATTAAGTCAAAACGTTTTTATTCGACATTAGACAGGAATATTGCCCTTTCTTTCAAAATCCATGGAAAGGAAATGGGTTCTTCTTTGGTTTCTGGCAATTATAATTTGCAGATTCAGGCACTCGACAGTGACGGAGAAAAATTCACTCAGGTGGTTTTGTTTGACAAAAAACATAACAAACTAAATACATGGATGCCTGATTCTTCATTTGTAGATATTAATACATCGCTTATTACGCTGGATAAAGATTATTACTATATAAAAGTGACACAGGCTGATGGCGGTGAAGCAATATCCTCTCCCATATGGATCATCGGAAACCCTCCGGATGCAATTATTACAGCAGCAGGTCCTGCTATCTTCTGTCAGGATAGCAGTGTGGTTTTGAATGCAAATAAAGGTACAGGTCTTTTTTATCAGTGGCAGGTTAACAGCAGCAATATTGACGGTGCCACTCTTAACTCTTTTACGGCTAATGCTTCAGGAATCTACAGAGTCATTGTCACTGCTGGCGAAGCTTCATCCTCATCAAATACAATCTCAGTCACTGTTAGTGGTCCTCCTGAAATAAATATAACAAAGGATACTATTTATAAATTTTTTGGTGATAGTGTAACATTTAATATTTTGGCGGAAGGTAGACCACCTTTCAGATATCAATGGCTTAAAGATGAAATTCCATTGAGCAATGCTACAAATAGTATATATAGAATTAAAGATATTAAAGCTGGCGATATGGGAGAATATAGCTGTATGATTGAAAATTTTTGTGGTGTAGTTACTGCAAAAATCACCAGTTTGATTCTAACACCTCCGGATGGTTATTCTATAAAAGGCAGAATCAGCTATGATAATATATCTTTATCAGGAATTGGAAACATAAATGTTTATTTTGAGAATATTGAAAATAATAGCGTAGATTCTGCTACTACTGATACATCCGGGAATTATAGTATTTCAAATGTTATATCCGGAAAATATAAATTTACTCTTAAAACAAACCTTAAGCATGGAGGATTAAATTTGCTTGACGCAGTATTAGTGAACAGGTATTACATTCGCTTATATAGTTTCAGCGATAATCTCAGGAAGCTTGCTGCTGATGTGACAAATGACAAAAAAATAAATCCGATTGATGCTCTATTGATTAACAGAAGGTTTATTGGTTTAATAAGCAAGTTTAAAACAGACGATTGGTTATATTATAAAGCCACTGTTTTTGTTAAAAGGGATACAATATATCATATTAAGGTTATTTGTGTGGGTGATGTTGACGCATCAAGAAAATTCTAACAGCTATTTTAGCGTTTGAGTTTAAAATAATAGTTCTCACCCGCTGGCTCTCGTTTGTAACTATTGAATAAATTATATTTCCTGATTAATCCAGCCTCTTCTTTTGGGACGAAGTTAAAGAGTGGGGGATACTTCTTTTTTCTACAAAAATATCACTCCCCTCGAGTTTATTTATCAGCGTTCCTCATTATACATTTCTATTATACCTAAAATCATAATTCTTAAATCCTGCAGCGGTTTATTTAAAAATCAGAGAACATCATAATAATCACTCCCATCAGCGTTCCATTATATCTAATACTAAACCACTAACAATATTTATAGAATTTCTTTGCGTTACTTTGCGATTTACATTGCTAACTCTGCGGTTAAGTTATTTTGCTATACTTGTTAGCTGGTTAGTATAATATCCTGAACCATACATTAATCTATGGTCTGTGGACTAATCAATACTTATCCTAAGCCATGTCTAAGCCCTTTCTTTCCTATTACCATAGGAGTAGCATTGGGGATGTAACGGTGATGTACCCTTGTTGTACCGTACTTGACCCCGTTTATCTGGCGTTTATTCCGCGTTGACTTCGCGTTTATCCCACGTTGACTAAACTTTAACTTTTATTGTGGATTTTGTTCTCTTTTGGCTGGCTTTCCCTTTATTAACAAGGGATATAACCTTTTTGCTGTTTGCTGTTATCTGCTTACAGCTTTCCGGCAGCTTATATAAATGAATATTCATTTTTATCGGCATATTAACTGTCCCGCATTTCCCATTCGCTACCTCTATCTCAAACCCTATCTTCAAACCCCTTTCCGGCAGTTTCTTATAATATTTCAGATAAAGTTTCATTAACGAATCTCCGCTTTTAAAGTTTGAGTCAAGCAATCCTATCCTTTTATACAGGTTAGGATGAATAAAGGTTAAGTTCTCCTTAACTCCTCCTGAAGCTGTTATTTTCATTACAGTATCCGCTTCTATCTCTGGCTCAAACTTAAGTATAATATCCTGTTTCTTACCTTCTTCTACAAGCTCAATATCAAATTTATTAAATGACTGTGCATGTGTAAAACGTGGTAATGTTCTGACAATAGGCAATTCCAGGTCTAATATCTTCATATTAACACTGAAAAAAAGATTCCTTCCGTCTAAATGTCTCTCTTTTGTATATAATCTTCTTATGTCTCTGTCCCTTGCTGCCTGTGCCCACCATATTGCTTCCTTTTCTGTGAATGTGTCATATACAGAAGAAATATATCCCCAAATATTCATTCCCTTCTTCTGTCCCGGCGTAATATAAGTCCTCTTCTTTGGCTTATTTTTCAACTGTTTACCGTATTTTGTTCTCGCAATTGATTTATCACCAATATTGCCTCCCACATCACCTACAATATCATTATCTTTTATTTTCGCCATATCTAATTTCTATTTTATAGCTTCTATCATAGAACTTCCAGCTTGCAAAGATAAGACTTTACGCCCCTCTTGTCATGTTTTTTTTTGTGTTTTGTTTAATTATTTATCAACAAAAATTATTTTCAGATTACCAAATTACCAAATTAAATATATTTAACTATTTTTGTAAAAAAAAATTAATACGATGGAGCCAAAAGTAAGCATAATAATGGGTAGCACAAGCGACCTGGATATAATGAAAGAAGCCGCTGAGTTTCTTAATGAAATGAAAATCCCTTTTGAGATTAATGCTTTATCTGCACACAGGACACCTGAAAAGGTGGAGGAGTTTGCTAAAAATGCATATAATAGGGGACTAAGAGTAATAATTGCCGGAGCTGGTGGCGCAGCCCATCTTCCTGGTGTTATTGCTGCTATGACTCCCTTGCCTGTTATTGGCGTGCCTATCAAATCATCCAATTCAATAGATGGTTGGGATTCAATACTCTCAATATTGCAGATGCCTGCAGGAATTCCTGTGGCTACTGTCGCTCTTAATGGAGCTAAGAATGCAGCTATTCTCGCAGCTCAGATTCTCGGCACAGGGGATAAAGAAATATTGCTGAAGATAACAGAATTTAAGGAAGGTCTGAAAAGTAAGATTATCAAAGCTAATGATGAGTTGAAAAAGATTAAATACGATTTCAAAGTATAATTCGTTAGATGAAAGATAAAAAATACATATATCTACTTTTAATCTTTTTAATCATATATTTTTTTACACTAAGGCATAATAAATTCAACTCTTTAAAAGATAAGCAGATGAATGATAAAATTATTATTAAAAGCACTGCTTTTATAGAAGGAGGAATGATTCCTGCAAAATACACATGTAAAGGCGGTGATGTGTCTCCCCAGCTATCCTGGGAAAATGCACCCAAAGAAACCAAATCTCTCGCAATTATTATGGACGACCCTGATGCACCTTCCGGAGATTTTGTCCATTGGGTGATTTTTGATATTCCTTTAGAATTTAAAGCAATAGGGGAGGGCTTTCCCAAACAAAATATTTTGCCTAATGGCATTACACAGGGGATAAATGATTTTGGAAGGATTGGCTACGGTGGTCCTTGTCCCCCCGCTTTGCACAGATATTTTTTCAAAATCTATGCTCTTGATATAGAACTAAAACTTGAACCCGGTATTGCAAAAGGTGATTTGGAAAAAGCTATGAAGGGACATATTATTGCACAGGGGCAGATTATAGGTAAATTTCAGAAATAATTAATTCTTATGTCTTATATCTCAAATCTAATGTCTAATATCTAAATATAAAAAAATGAAAAAAATTAGCGGTATTATCTTTTTAGCAGGTATTATGTTTATTAGTCTGGACAGGATTTGTGCACAACAAATTCCTGATGAAATAAACAATATGTTTTTTAAAATCCTTGAGGATAAAAGTCCTGAAAAGGCATTTAATTATCTCTATGATGACAACAGGGCATTGGAACATAATAAGGATATAATAAATGCAAATAAAACTGGTTTTATAAATTTGACTAAGCAGTTCGGCGATTATTTCGGCTTTGAGCAGCTTAATAAAGAGGAAACAGGCAAAAGTATTGCTAAATATACCTTTTTGTTAAAATATGAAAAATCTCCTGTAAAAGTGGCTTTTACTTATTATAAACCAAATGATAAATGGAAGGTATTGGAAGTTTTTTATTCCGTTCAGGTTGAGGACCGTCCTGGTGGCATGAGACAACTCCCTCTTAAGAATCAAAGACCAATTGGCAACTAACAATTATTAATTAACAATTAACTTTCTACCTATGAAAAATTATAAACCTCATATTGTAGCAATAGTAGTTTTCATAGCTATTTCGATAGTTTATTTTTACCCGATGTTTGAAGGAAAAAGAGTCAGACAGATGGATAATATCCATTACTGGGGTATGTCAAAAGAGGTTAATGATTACCGGGCACAAACCGGAAAAGAGGCTCTATGGACTAATTCAATGTTTGGCGGAATGCCGGCTTTTCAAATATCCACAAGATATTCAGGTAACCTCTTAAATTATATTGACAAGATATTCACTCTTAATCTGCCTTCTCCGCTGGGTTTATTCTTCCTTTATTTTCTGGGATTCTTTATTTTACTTCTTGTGCTTGATGTTAATCCGTGGCTTGGCATTGCTGGGGCTATTGCATTCGCCTTATCATCATATTTTTTAATAATTATAGAAGCAGGGCATAATTCCAAAGTGCATGCAATAGGGTATATGGCTCCTGTAATTGCGGGAATTATTCTAAGCCTGAGAGGGAGGTATCTGCTCGGAGGAGTGCTGACTGCTTTGTTTCTTGCTTTAGAGCTTAATTGTAATCACCCTCAGATTACATATTATTTATTTATTATTATTCTATTTATAATAGCAGGTGATTTTATTAATTCTTTTATCGAAAAGGTATATTCGAAATTCTTTAAAGCTATATTAGTGCTGGCAATAGCTGCTTTTTTAGCTGTATTACCCAATATTGCGAGTTTATGGGCTACTTATCAATATGGAAAATACACTATAAGAGGTAAGTCTGAACTGACCTTTAATAAGGAGAATAAAACTTCAGGGCTTGATAAGGATTATGCTACTGACTGGAGCTATGGTATTGGGGAAAGCTTCTCTCTTATGATACCTAATGTAAAAGGAGGGGTTAGTACAACTATTGGTAATAATGAAAGTGCTCTTAAGAATGTTGACCCGCAATACAGAGAAACAATAGCTACAAATGGAAGCCAATATTGGGGCGACCAGCCATTCACATCCGGTCCGGTATATGTCGGTGCTATAATGGCGTTTTTATTTGTTTTAGGTTTGTTTATTGTAAAAGGCAGGCTAAAATGGGTATTATTAATTCTGACAGTTTTTTCTATTATGCTTGCCTGGGGAAAGAATTTCATGGGTATGACAGATTTCTTTCTTAACTATGTGCCTATGTACAATAAGTTCAGGGCGGTCTCAATGATTCTTATTATTGCTGAGGTTACAATTCCTTTACTGGCTATGCTGGCTTTAAATGAAGTGCTGTTGAATCCTGCAATAATTAAACAAAGAAAAAGAGACTTCCTGATAGCTCTATCTCTAACAGGTGGATTGTGTTTAATATTCTATCTCCTGCCATCATCCTTTTTTGATTTTCTAAGTTCTGAAGAGGTAAGGGGTATAGCTGAACAGAAAGCCAAATCACCTGATTCTGCTGCTCAGATAGAGAATGTTTATGCTAATCTTGAAATAGCCAGAATGTCAATTTTTAAAGCAGATGCAATCCGCAGCTTCCTCTTTATAGCTATTAGTGCTGTCGTAATATGGCTGTATTCAGTGAAAAAGATAGTAAAACCACTTTTTATTACAGCTATGATATTGCTTGTGCTGATTGATCTATTCCCAATTGCCAAGAGATATCTAAGTGATAAGAATTTTGTTGATAAGAATGAGATTTTACAACCTTACACCGCTTCAAAAGCTGATGAATTTATTTTAAGGGATAATTCACCTGATTACAGAGTTTTCAATATAAGCTCAAACCCATTTACTGATGCAGGTACTTCATACTTTCACAAGTCAATTGGAGGTTATCATGGAGCAAAGCTTAAAAGATACCAGGAACTTATTGAATACAGATTAAGCAAGGAGATGGCATTGCTGAGAAGTGTTATGTCAAGCAAACCTACAGAACTAAGCCTTCGTGAAGCTTTTAAAAATCTACCTGCATTAAATATGCTTAATGCTAAATATTTTATTTATAATCCGGATGCAGAACCTTTAATAAATCCTAATGCTTTGGGTAATGCATGGTTTGTGGATAATTATAGGATAGTTGATAATGCTGATGCTGAGATTACTGCTATGAATACTTTAAACCCCGAAACTACTGCTGTTATTGATAAAAGATTTAATGCTAATCTTAATAATTTTACTGCAGCAGCAAGAGATTCTGTATCTTCTATCAAACTGGCTGAATACAGACCTAACTATCTTATATATAAATCAAACTCTCCAAAACAGCAGCTTGCAGTTTTCTCGGAGATTTATTATGACAAGGGATGGGATGCTTTTATTGATGGTAAGCCTGCTCCATATATCAGAGCGGATTATGTTTTGAGAGCTATGATAGTACCGGCAGGAGAACATAAGATTGAATTTATGTTTGAAACAAAGGTTTATTATATAGGTAATAAAATATCGCTTGCAGGCTCAATTCTGCTTATACTTTCATTATTAGGAACTGTTTATTATGAGATTAGTAGAAAGGCTAAGGAAGCTAAGAAACTTCCTGCTGAAATCAAACCTAAGACTAAAAAATAAATTTACTCATTACTAAATACTCACTGCTAATTTGAAATCAGTTTTAATCATCACATATTACTGGCCTCCGAATGGAAATGCAGGTGTTCACAGATGGTTGAAATTTGTAAAATATCTGAGGGAATTCGGTTGGGAGCCTGTTATATACACACCTGAAAATGCTGAAATTTCAGTAAGTGACAATACTCTTTTCAAAGATATTCCTGATAACCTCACAGTTATTAAACATCCTGTCTGGGAGCCTTATGATTTATATAAAAGATTCATAGGAAAGAAAAAGAAAGAAAAGATAAATATTGGCTTCCTTAGTGAATCAAAGAAACCCAAACTTACTGAAAAAATTGCTGTTTGGATTAGAGGTAATTTTTTTATTCCCGATGCACGCTGTTTTTGGATTAAACCATCAGTGAAGTTCCTTTCAAAATATCTTGCAGAACATCCTGTAGATGCAATTGTCTCAACCGGTCCGCCTCACAGCATGCACCTCATAGCTTATTATTTAATTAAGAGAATTAAATCTTCTAATCTTCCAATCTTCCAATCTTTAAATCCGAAATGGTTAGCCGATTTCAGAGACCCCTGGACTTTTATTGATTTCTATGATGATTTAAAGCTTACACGATGGGCTGATAGAAAGCATCACAGGCTTGAAAAGGAAGTGCTTATTAATGCAGATAAAGTTATTGCAGTAAGCAGGGACTGGGCAAAGAACCTCAAAGACCTGGGTTGTAAGAATGTCGGAGTTATAACTAATGGATTTGATTCATCCGACTTGGCAACAAATAATATCTCTCTTGATAAAAAATTCAGCATAGTGCATATAGGTTCGCTTGTTAAGACTCGTAATCCGATTACACTTTGGAAAGCTTTGTCACATCTTGTTAAGAATGATTCATCGTTTGCAAAAGACCTTGAAATAAAGCTTGTAGGTAAAACCGATTATTCTGTAATGACATCCCTTCAGGAAGCAGGATTAATAGATAATGTTACAAAGCTTGATTATGTTCCGCATTCAGATGTTATCAGGATGATACAGCAGAGCCAGCTTTTATTACTTCTTGTGAATAATACACCAAATGCAAAAGGTATTATTCCCGGAAAGTTTTTTGAATACCTTTCTGTCAAAAGACCCGTATTTGTTATAGGTCTTAAAGATAGCGACATTGCAAGTGTGCTTAATGAAACAGGGGCAGGCAGGATAGCTGATTTTGATGATTACAATGAAATGATTAAGATTATATCAGAATATTATAATTTATATAAGAAGGGAGAGCTTAACCTGCAAAAAGTAAATATTGAGAAATATTCCCGCAGGGAGCTGACAGCAGTTATGGCTAAAACACTGGATAATATGTTAGAAGTTAGAAGTTAGAAGTTGGAAATTAGAAATTATAAATTACAAAGTTAATTATGATACAGTTTTTTTGGAAATTATTTTTACAGATAATGCATCCATCCTGTAAAATCAGAGCGGCAAGCATAGCCCGTAATGTAAAGATGGAGAAAGGTGTAACGCTTGGCTATGGCTCACATATTTGTGCTTCTTTTATCGGGAAATACACATTCATTAATAAATACTGTCTGATAGACAAAAACACTGTTTCTATTGGCAGGTTTTGCTCAATAGCCTATAATGTGAAAATTGGATTGGGAAATCATCCTACTGCCTGGCTTAGCACTCACCCGTTTTCATATTTAAAGAAATATGGATTTGTGAAAAATGACAGTTCTTTTGAAGGGGAGATAAAGGGCAATACTATTATTGGGAATGACGTTTGGATAGGTGCAAATGCAATTATATTGGCAGGTGTGAAAATAGGCGATGGCGCTGTTATAGGCTCAAATTCACTCGTTACAAAAGATGTTGAGCCATATAGTATAGTAGTTGGAACTCCGGCAAAGGAAACCCGCAAAAGATTTGATGATGATACTATTCAAAAGCTCATGAAGATTAAGTGGTGGAATTGGGAAGATGATAAAATAGAAACTGTTATTAATGACTTTAACAACCCTGCTAAAATCCTTAGTAGTTCTGTATAGAAAATAATTATTAGTTTATAATATTCTTTCTT
>CAZMDE010000045.1:0-12390 GCA_964564355.1 uncultured Bacteroidales bacterium
ATCACCATCTCCATTTCTGGAATCATAGAGCCGCTTTTCAATTTCATTTTTTCGTCACTGAATCTACGTCCAGTTTCAATAAAGCCTAATTTTTTATAAAAAGAAATAGCATTAATGTTATAGGTGGCAACTTCTACATATGTATCTTTAGTGGGATCAAATAATTTTTTGGCCTCCTCCCACAAACGCCCGCCCAATCCCTTACCCTGATATTCTGGCAGAACATAAATTGCTTGCAATTGATTTCTGTCTGACTTTTTAACTACCCGGCACAAACCAACAACTCTATCGCCGTCTCTAACAACTAAAAGAGTTTGTCCTTCTAATGGACTGGCAATCTGCTCTCTTCTTTTGACAAGTTTATCTTCATTTAATCTATCTTTATATTTATCTTCTATATCATCAACGGTGATACCAAATTCCTGATTAGGATAAGTAGCTAGCCAAGTTCTATAAAAAACTTCTTGTATATCAAGAACATCATCGGGCTTGGCGACACCGATAGAAATAACGTTCTCCATATTTTCTTTTTTCTCTGCCATAATATTATCTTTATAGCAATGTTTATGTTCTAGCTCTAAAAGGTGACCTTACCGGGAGTCGAACCCGGCTTCTTGCCTTGAAAAGGCAATGTCCTAACCGATAGACGATAAGGCCAAAACAAGCTAGTCAGTGTTGACTAACCGTTAGAATATAACATTTTTTGTAAAAAAAGCAAAAAAGTGTTACTGTGATTGGGTTCCGGCCTTACGCCAGAATACCACCTTGGAGAGGTGTCAGAGTGGTCGAATGAACCGGTTTCGAAAACCGGCAGGGGCGAAAGTTCCTCGAGGGTTCGAATCCCTCCCTCTCCGCCAAGATAATAAATTTAAAACCCTATGAAAATCCTCGGTATAGAAACTAGCTGTGACGAAACCGCCGTTTGCTTAATCGAAACGAAACAGTCAGAAACTGGGACAATTTTGACCGTGCTTGGAAATCAACTCTACTCTCAAGTATCAAAGCATATTGAATTTGGTGGAGTAATGCCAACCTTGGCCAAAAGAGAACATCAAAAAAACTTGGTGCCATTATTAGTAAAGTGCTTAGAAGAAGCGGGTTTGAAAAATGAAAACGCAGAAGCGATTGAAGAATCAACAAAAGAAAATCTAAAAAGGGTATTGGATCGTGAATCAGAACTTTTTGAGGATTTCATAAAAACGATTCCTCAGATTTCCAAACCAGACATCGATGCCATTGCGGTCACCAACGGCCCAGGCCTAGAACCAGCTTTATGGGTCGGAGTTAATTTCGCTAAAGCCTTATCCGCTCTCTGGAACATTCCAATTATTCCGACCAATCATATGGAAGGACACATCTTGGTTGCCTCACTAGAAAAAACTGAAGAAGAACAGAAGTTTATTATTAAAGACACCAAATATCCAGCTATTACCCTACTAATCAGCGGTGGACACACCCAATTGGTGCTAGTGAAAGATCGTCTAGATTATGAGATTGTGGGTAACACGCGAGACGATGCGGTAGGCGAAGCTTTTGATAAAGTAGCGCGCATGCTCGGCTTGCCGTATCCTGGTGGGCCTCAAATTTCCAAATATGCTGATGCTTACAAACTTAAAACTGATAAAATTTCTCATTTCAAGTTTCCTCGACCAATGATTCATTCTAAAGATTTAGATTTTTCTTTTTCTGGTCTAAAAACTTCAGTGCTTTATAGTCTAAAAGAGATCAAAGAAATAACTGGAGATATAAAACAAGAAGTTTCCTTCGAATTTAAGCAAGCGGTAATCGATGTACTCGTCGCCAAGACCAGAGCCGCCATTGAACAGTATAATGCGGGAACTTTGATCGTTGGTGGCGGTGTTATCGCCGATAAAGATATTCGTGAGGCTTTAAAAAAGCTCGCCGAGGAAATGGGGATCAATTTCAGCCTGCCGGAAATCTCGGCGGCCACCGATAATGCTCTAATGATCTCTACCGCCGGTTTTATTAATCTCAAATCTGGTAAAAAGACCACTCTCGATTTTCAAGCTAACGGCAATTTAAGTCTTTAGGTTTGGCCTTTTATCTTCAGCCTTTTTTTGCTAAAATAGAGCGTAGATAATATGATAAGTGAATCGAACGTATTAATTTTTTCCCTTCTTGGTGGAATTGTACCAGCTTTTTTTTGGCTTTGGTTTTGGATAAGAGAGGACCGTCTTCGCCCCGAACCAAAATCAGCGTTACTCTCGGCGTTTATGGGGGGTATAGTAGCGGTTCTTCTAGCTTTATTTTTTGAGCTAGTCTTATATTACCTTGTTGCTGATGTAAAAATGAATATTGGCCAAAAAAGCCCGGCCGCATTCTGGCAAGCCTTGCAACACTTTGCCAATCAGCACGATATATTAAACTGGCAAATAGATTTTTGGACACCGATTCAAGATTTTCTAAATGATAGTTGGTTAGGTAATTTTAATATTAGCGCTAAAAGAATTTTTCTGGTGGCCCTCATGGCTCCAATTATCGAGGAATTATTAAAATTCTTATTAACCTACGCGATTTGTCTGCGTCGCAAAGTTAATAATGAGCCAATCGACGCCTCAATCTATATGCTAACCGCGGCCCTCGGTTTTGCCGCGGTCGAAACCACCCTATTCTTAACTGAACCCCTAGCACGAGGACAGATTATGGATACGATCGTCGCTGGAAATTTCCGCTCTATCGGACCGATGTTAATTCATCTAGTCAGCTCCGCTATGCTTGGTATCTTTATTGGCCTAGCCTTTTATAAAAGTGGCGTGAAGAAATTTTGGTATTTTGTCGCCGGTTTTTTGGTTGCTGCCATTCTTCACTCTTTATTTAACTTATTTATTTTACTCAACGAAACCACTCATCAACTCACCTATTTCTGGGTCGCCTGCCTAGGCACTTGGATGCTGGTCGTAGTTCTATTGATTTTCTTTGAAAAAGTTAAAACCGTCAAACGTTTCCGTCAAACCGACATCTCCACTAGGAATAATTAACTAGTTTATGGTATAATAATACCAATATAAACTAATTGAAACGTAGAAAAATGCCAAAAATAAAAACAAACTTTTTTCAGAAACTAAAAGGACTGGCTAATATCGGCAGCCGAAACACCGCCGATGAAGAAGTCTTAGAGGAAATCGACACCGAGGAGTCGGCCGAGAGTATCATGGATAGCGAAGAAGAAGGAGAATTGGCGATTGATATGTTTCAAACTCCAAGTGAGATAATCGTTAGGACCATGGTGGCTGGTGTTAAACCAGAGGACCTCGATATTTCAATTACTCGTGATATGGTCACCATTCACGGCAAAAGATTAGAATCGCACGAAGGTGCTGATCAAGATTTCTTTCATCAAGAACTATACTGGGGCTCTTTTTCCAGAACTATTGTCTTACCAACCGAAATTGAAATCGAGGAAGCAGAAGCGGTTGAAAAGCATGGCCTGCTCACTCTAATCCTACCTAAGATTGATAAAAACCGCCAGTCAAAGCTAAAGGTTAGAGCTAACTAAACCTAATATGACACCCGAAGAACGAGAACTATTAACTAGATCTATAAAGCTGTCGGAAGAAAATAATCGTATGCTTCGTGGTATGCGACGCAGTGCTCGTTTTTCTTCAATCCTTCGCGCTATCTATTGGCTAATAATTCTTGGTTCTGTTTATGCGACTTATTATTTTGCGTCTCCTTATATAAATGCCGCTGTCAAAGGTTACAATGAAATGCAAAAAAGTATTGAAAGTGTTAAAACTGTTACCTCAAAAATCCCCAGCATTCCTAGTATGCCAGAACTCCCCGCTTGGCTTGGTGTTAGTAGTGCGACTACTAAAAAATAAGTGGTGCGGAGTACTGGAAGATGTTCGAACTGAGTTGATGAAGTCTCCAGTGACTCCATATATACCTAATCTATCAATTTGGGCTGATAAAGTAAGGTAATTTTTACCCCACACCCCATGACACTATATTAATCTTTTCTTTATTTTGGAAATGATTATTTCATTTATTGGTGTTATTACAAACCAAAAAATTAGTATATATAATAAACCAATCCTCCACCCAAGGAAAAACATAGCAACAAAAGATATAGCCAGAATTGTACCACCAATAAATTCAATTAAATCTTTCTTTGAACCACGACTAATTATACCGAAACGAAAGGTAAAATAACCAATAAATCCAATTAATAATATAAACCACCAAATAATATTTTGATAAAACATACTATAAGTTTATCATTTTGAAAACAAAAATCATACTAAATTACCACCACCCCAAGACATTATATTTTTTACAAAAAAATCCGGCCCAAGACCGCAGGGGGCGATAGCCCCTTCCTTATGCCCCGGCTTGCATATATTATGTAATGGTACCTCTATAGAAATATCACTCCCTAATAAAGGCCGAAAACTCTATACCTAATTTTGAAATTATAAATGTAGAAGGTGAAGAATCATATCTTGACTCTATACCACTTATTAACAAGCCTAAATTGGAAAGTCCCTCTAAAACTTCATGAGTATACTCAATATTTTTATATTCAGTAAACCCTTTCATTTTATTGAGTATTAAATCACCTAGCTGAATCATGTTTAATGGATGCCTTTCCATCTCAACTAATTCTTCCTCTGACCTCTCACTAAATTGACTCCTTAGCCATTCTCTGATTGTGCCATCAGAAAATATTTTCAGAACTTCTATTTCTTCAATTGTTATTTGCTCGACTATAAATATGAATTTTTCTAGTTTGAACTTCTCCTTATCTGTATCTTTAACAAATCCACAGAAAATATCTTTTATTAGTTTCCTTTTTTTTGATGTCCTTTCATTAAGGTATTTTTGAAATACATATACAAAACCGTCTTGGAATTCTTCCATTTTTAATATTTCGTTTGTAAATACACTACGGTTGACTCTAATCATCTCAATAAATTCAATAGCCCTATCTTGTCTAAGTTGAATATTTGCCCCATAAATACCCTTTGACAATCCCCAAGCAATAGCAAACAAAGGTGCACCATTATTTATAGAATTATCAATCGCAGATACTAATCCGTCTATAACAGCAAGGGCTGAAGTCTTTAGTATTATTTTGTCTTTTTTTCTAAAAAAATTTTCCATATACTGAAATCTACTTCATTCGCTCCAAAGCAATAACCCCCGCCTTTTTTCTAAGTTCAGTAAAGACATTGATTCCAAGTATATTCCTAATCTTCTCAATAACCTCATCTTTTGCGGTATCAGCCTCTTGCTCGGTAAGAGATTTGTCACTACCAAGAATCAAACCTAGTGACCTATAGATTTCATTCACTGTTTTAGTTCTCTCCTCACCAATAGGGAGGTGTGGGAGCAGACCTTCTTTTGCACCCATTTTAATTAAAGCCTGCTCAAAAGGTTCTAGGCTTTTTTCTATTTCTGAAGTAAGCCATGCAGAGTGTTTAAAACGAATCCTAACTAAATCACCACCAAAATTTAAGGCATTTCTTGTCGGGCCATCTCTAAATAACTCCTGAAGTATTTCTTGAATTCTTTTGATATATTCCTCACAGAATAAAACATGTTTATCATATACAACATCAGCCATGTGGGTAGCTGTGCCAAGAACAAAATCCTGTTGCTTGTTTTGCAATTCGATATTCCTTCGGTGTGATATATCATCACGCCATATTTGATATAAAACCATAAATAATGCCCCAACACCTGGAAAGGATAATACGCCCTTTAATGTTTCAGAAACAGGTAATAACCAAGAAAGTAAAAAGGAAATTAGTAGGACAAGCAGATAACCAATGTAACTTAAATACGCCCTATAATTTTTCATTAAAAAATTATAGCATTATTAAACAAAAAAATCGCCCAAAATCGGTTCTGGGGTGACCCCTTTCCTTATGGCCAAGGGGTTGTTCTATAAAATAAGTAGTGGTACTTTCTCAGTGAATTAAAGAGACTTTATATATTCCTTGAGAGTTTTTGCAACCGGACAACTATCTGATAATATTTCTTCCTTAATACCATTTAAATCTTCATCATTAACTCTACCTATTATATCTGGCAATATGTTTACGTCTTCTTGATTTCTTGCAAAATGTGCCATTCTTTCATTAAACTCTTCCGTAGTTAAAATTACAAACGAATAGATTGCGTTGTCCTTACTAGCACCAGTCATGTGCCCATTTTTTGCTTTTCTTTCATAAAGAGTCAAAACATCTCTGGTTTGTTTAATATCTAGTATCCTTGCTACATACATAAAATCTGTCGTTAAATGAAGAAAAACAAACTCTTGCTCTTTAAATCTAAAAATATCCCCGAGTTTTAATATTCGTTCGTTTTCCATAATAACTATACGACAGCTAATTCTATAGCTAATTTTATTTCTTCTTCACTAACCTCACAGTCTTTGTCATTTACTGCTAAAGTGTAAGGTATTTCATCAAATAAATCACTTTTATTCCATGGAGCCTCATTATGAGAAGCATCCTCAATATATTTAGTATTTTTATCACCAAACCTTTGGCACACGATTTTCAGAATATTAATTTCTGAATCATTAAAATTTTTTAAATCAGAATCCGTGATTTTCCTTATAGCCTGAGCTCTTTTCATTAATGTTCCTTGGGGTGTTTCGAATCTTAAGGTGTCAGATAAAATTGATGTATCAATATCATCGCAAGCTGTATTCACTAGGTTCATTATTGTAGTGGGTATAGGGCCATGTTCCAGCTTCACGTATGTATCATAAGTTACCGGTACACCATATTTTTTGACGTGCATAAAATCTAAGAAGTAAAATAATTTCATTAATTTTACTTTACCCAAGAATCTTGTATCTGTATTCTCACAGAAGTACAGGAGAATCAGTTTTAATTTATTTATTGGAATTTTCATAATTAATTAAGATTATTCCGAAGTACGATATTATCTTCTATTATACACTAGTTATTAAAATTAGGGTAGTATTTTTTTGTCCACAGGTAAAGACAATCTAACATTTTTGTATTATTATGTCAATATAAGCTGTAGCACATGGAAAACAACGTTTTGTTGTCTTTTTTGGTTAAAAATGGCATTATTCTAATAGATATTATCTTATTTCCTAGTGGTGCAATTTGATATTTTCTATATGTTGATATGGAGAGATATCTACTGTCTGACATATAAAGGATAACTTACCTATGACCATATATATGTTTTCTTCAGATAGCTTTTCCTGGGTAAATTTCTCTATACAATTAATTAGAGAATCTATCTGAACTACATTTTCTATTGGCAATGTTTTGATTTCACAGGAATTCGTAAACACTATTATACTTTCAAAACTCTTTTCATTAATAAAAGGTATTAAATCTTTTAACGCCATAATATGCGACCAGTTTTGCCTAATAGGATTTTGGAACTGAAATTTATTATCACCGCCCGGCAATGATTGTGTCCAATTATCTTGGTCTTTGTTACCAAAAATCCATCCTTTGTAATCTTTACTCTCAATAACAAAAATACCAAACTTTGATATAACCAGATGGTCTATTTGTGATGACCCGTTGTTAATAGATGGTATGATGACATTATTGAATATATAATAGTCTTTATAGCTTAATCCTTCAGAAAGAATACGAGCGACCTCTCGTTCGCCTTCAGTGAGCCCTTCTGTATAGCATTTATGACTATGTTTTTCTCTGTTTATCTTAGCAATATCTTTTTGTTCAATAGTCCCTAATTTATATTCGGACAGTCTAACTGACTTAAATAATTTTCTAATACCAACAATAATTAATATCACTAGTGCAATGATAAAAATTAAAACAAAAAAACCACTAGGAGAAACGACGAAGAGACCTAACAAGTAAATTAGACCTATTACAATAAAGATATGCTTTAAACTAGGTTTTCTATTATTACGATAATAACTCATATTATTTAGTTACAATTAAGAGCTTTACGCCAGCCGGCATCTAAGGCTTCTTGTTCAGTGCAAAACCATTTTTCACCCTTACTTTCATCTATAACTGTCTTGGTGTAAGAAGCACAACCAATCACATGATAAATTTTCTCTTTAGCTGAGCTAATATTACCTTTAATTGTACACGAGGTGCTACTCGTATTTTGAGTGGGTATAACAGGAGTAATTACACCAGTATCGGGATTACTACACATCGCTCCCCAAAGGCCAGCCTTGTTTGATTCTGCCTCTTTCTGAGCTTGTTTAAATTCAGATTGATATTTATATGGAACATCATAGGTATACTCATATGCATAACCTTCTTTTATCATGAATAAGTTAAAGTTGGTTCCATCCTCTAAAAATACGTATCTCAATAGACGATTATATTTATCTAGTTCTCCTTGGGAGGGGTCGCTCTCTAAAACTATTTTCTTTCCAGTTAAAACGGCTTTAGCTTTGTTTGATGCCTCAACACCAAAGCATTCGACTGGTTTCCTAGGGTCGACAGTCTCGGGTGTATTTATTCCAATTAGTCTTAATCTTTCAATGTTTCCATCAATTGAGACATCAATTGTATCGCCGTCCACCACCCTTACTACACTGTAAGTTTTTTTAGATGTCGGTACCAAAGGAATCGAAGTGGATGCCTGTATATTATTATTCTGTTTTACGACAAGACTAGAGTTAGGTAATGAATTTTTTCCCGTTTCTTCTGTTATATGATTTTGAGAAGAATCTGTTGGTATAAGAAGGATGATTGATAGTAAAGTGGCAAAAGAAAACAATGTTATGGCTGAATATTTCCTGAACTTTCCTTTTATTAGGAAATAGGAGATAAGCCCTCCTGCAATAAAAACCAAAATAGCTGGTAGGACAAGTAGGGATATTATGAAAATAGATAACCAAATTAGTATTTTATATTTAATGCTAAGCAATATATATTTTTCTAATAAGGAATTCATTTTCAATTTTTATACCTATTATATTTTTAGGCCAAGCCGGCCAGCATCATTCCTTAGTTTTGAAGGTATTGAAGATAATTTGCCCATTTTTTTCTCATATTCTTTGACCATTCTTTCACATTCCTTAACGTATTCAGACAACGTGGGAAAATGACTAACGTCTAGACCGACTCTTTTATATTCCGGAATTCTCACCTCTTTCTCATTTTTATCCATATCATACCAACGTTTAAATTTGTCTGGATTAACTAACCCCCATACTAACCCTTCAATAAAAGCTTGCTCCATAGCCAATTGGATTTCTTTGTCAGTCAATAACTTTACCGGAACTTTTTGTCCATATTTAGAAAATATTATTGGTTCTATAATATCATGGGGAGCTAAATTTTTATTTTCTAACCATACCCCCCTTGCGTTATCGACCATGTGTAATATCTCTGGAGCATCTCCTCCTTCCCAATTACTGTGCTTATACGCGGTGGAAAAAATCTGTAGTGAAAGTTGTGGACAACATGCACCCAACGTCGCTGCATAATCAATCATATGCTTAAAGGTGACATCAACAACATTAGCATCAAAAACAGCCTCGGAATTAAACAGACTCCTCCTCTTTGGTCCGCCCATTTCTATAAGCATGGTTTCAATATAATGGTAAGCAAAAAATGACATATTTGTGTTACTTCTTTAAACTAATGAAAAATATTCCAGCAGTAATAAAATCTAATATTTGCCATGTACTTTTATCAAAATAAATTGGAGCTATTGGGTTAAACAAAACAGCTACAGCACCCATAATGATAGTCCACTTAGTGTTTTTTGTCTTATAAGCAGAATATGCACTGTATAAGGCTACAATAGTAACCACCCATCTAAGAATTTGATAGTAGGGGTATGGAAAAAACCCAGTTGGAATAGCCAGAAGAAGCATTGCCCCAGCCAGTATAGTAAACCAATTTTCTTTTATTATTTTTTCCATATAGCTTATAGAATATACCCTTTATTACACAAAATCAATTAAATCTTGTGAGTGTTTAAATCCATTTCTCTAGATTGCAAGTCTATTATATTTAATAGATGACAATACTTAATAGGTGCTATGGAGAGGCGGGTATTGCTAGGGAGTATGACTAGGTATTGTTGCTTTCTTTGAATGACAACTAGGTAGTTATATTTTTAACTAAATTGTGTTAATATTTATCTACAACTAAATATAGTAGGACCTAACCCTTGATTGCAAAATTGAGATATGGTCAAAAGTCGAGTTAAGCATAAAGAACCCATCATAGGGTCGCTTAACTCGCCATATCGGGAAACCGGTATGAGTGGCTTCGGCTACTACCTGTGGTGGGCTTTTTGCGTCTACATACCTAAAACAAAAAAATATGAAAATTTTAGGAATCGTTTTAATTATTTTTGGTGGGTTTTGGATTTTTAGCAGGTTACTAAATCAGCCTGTGATGTTTCAAATAACCAGAAATAATATACAAGAAAAAGGATTAATGTTTGCTATCCGTAGTTATTTATTTGGTGAATTATTTGGTTTTGGGTTTGGTATTGGAATTACAGCAATTGGTATTTATTTGTTCAACCCAGAATTTTTATATTTTTTTGTTTTAGGAGTAGGAATTTTGCTGTCTGTAGTCTTCTTGTGGGGAGCTTTTGAATTATATACCCTGCCTCGTGCATTAATTATTCTTTTTGGTATTTGGGGCTTAATTTATTGGGGTATAGTTGGATTAATAATAGGGATACTTATTGGTTGGATAACAACAATAATAATTGGAATATCCTCTTTGGTTTTAATGGGAAATCTTTTAAATAAATATGAGTACACAAATGAGGTTGGTGAGAAAGTAACCCTAACTCTTGGGTATGCAGGTAAGGGTAAATTTGATATCTATTGGGATGACATCATCGCCTCAAGGAATAATATAGAAGAGATTATTCTTAAAAATGGCGATAGGTTAGAAACTCCAGATTTTGACCCTGAGGAAGCTAGAGAGTTTGCTAATACAAAGTGTCCAGCCTGTTTAGGTAATGTTGATAGATTCTTTTTTCTTAGTGATGAAAGGCGTGAGAGTGATTATACGGGATGGATGGAGGTTTGTTTTAAGTGTAAGAGACTTCTTTATTTAGATACCAATTTAAGGGATTAAAATGTAGAACCAAGATAATAGAAGATTAGACAACATTTTCTATCTCCTAGCAAAAAACACAGAAAATGCTATAATGTTAACAACAAACACAACGTGTAATTATAAGAATTTCTTCTGTAATCTATAGTAGGTTATGTGGGATATTAATTAGTACTAATAATAAAATGTATTGTAAAAAATGTGGTAAGGAAAATAACGAGAAAGAAAAATTTTGTGGTAATTGTGGAGATAAAATTCTATCTTTAGAGGATAAGAATATCAACTTGAATAATAATGCAGACCTCAGCCCTGTAGATTCAAATAATGATATTATAAAATGTGGAAATTGTAATTATGTTGGTCATGGAGAAAGTGCTAGGTCTGCCATGGCTGTTGTTTTGGCATGGCTCTGTGTTTTTATTGCCTGGCCTATTACAGTCATTTATTTCCTTACGACAAGTAAGTATAAATGTCCGAGGTGCCAATCAACATTTCTTGGTGTAAAAAATAAGCAAGGAATATTTATTGGGCAGAAAAATAATGCGAAAAATCCAATTCTCATAATCCTTTATGTTCTCTTTGGTATTGCAATTATCGGTATAATTTCTTCGGTTATTTTAGCTTCTCTAAATACTGCTAGGGAAAAGGCTCAGCAAGCAACAGAAAGAAGTATTAATTAATTTAAAATATAATAATTATATGTTTTGTAAACAATGTGGAAATAAAATACAGGATAACCTAAAATTTTGCACCAATTGTGGGGAGTCTTCAAATAGTCACCAGCAGAAAAATGATAAGGAGCAAATGAAACGTGCTACGGAAAAGAATAAGGAACCTTTTGATTGGAGCAAAGCAGTTAAAATTGTAATCGGTATAGCAATTATTGGTTGGATTATATATGCAAATATAGACCAAGGGGCTATTGATACGAATAATAAGGGTCTAACCAGTTTTAATTCAGGAGATAGCGTGCAGGCTGTGCAACAACTCAAGGAGGCCGCGAATTCTGCTGTTTCAAATGATACAAAAATAAATACCTTAAAAAATTTGGGTTATGCATACTCGTCTGAGGGACAAAATATTTTAGCTTTAGATTCTTTTACAAAAGCTCTCGCTCTAGCCGGACCAGCTTCCTTTGATTATTATTTAATTTCTGGAGAAATTGCCATGCTAGAGAATAAACCTAACTCTGCACTTGTTAATTACAATAAGGCATTAGCAATAGAGCCTAATAATTTCCAAATTAACAACACACTTAATCTGTTTTATTTAGATTTACAAGACCAAGCCCCAAGCCTTGTTAATTATCCTAAAGCTTTAGTTTATGCAAAGAAAGCATATGAGGTTGCTG
>CAZMDE010000046.1:0-5946 GCA_964564355.1 uncultured Bacteroidales bacterium
CATGTTGCATTATCTGTAACATTAGGTATAGCATCACCATTTAAATATTTAACAGCATTAAGGTTTTCTTTAAACCAGCATTGAGTTCCTATCAGCACTGTATTATAAATTTTACCATCTCTGCTGTCTGTAATAGTACCTCCGCAAGTTAAATTACCAAGACAGGCAATGCTAACCCATTGAGATGTAGTTGCATTATATGCTTCAAAACATTGTGTATCGGTATTATAAATTAGTAATGATTCAACAGGATTAGCAGGTCGGTTAGCTGTAGTTATACGGGGCATCAAAAAACCTCTCCCTGTAGCCGAGACATCTAACATTGCTGAATTGTCAGCAGGATTTCCGGTAGTGTTAATAGCCATACCAGCTTGTGAAAAAATAAAATTTATTGTTATTACATTCACAATTAAGAAAATTATTAATTTTTCCATAGTTTTGATTTATAATTTATTTACAAAAATACAAAACTTATTCATATCAAAAAATGATGGTGTAATAATACACTAAAACATATAGGATACTATACAGAGCTATTTTCCAAGTATTATTTTTACTTTTTCAATAATATGCTCTGCTTTCATACCATACTTATTCATCAGTTCTTCTGGCTTTCCTGACTCGCCAAAGCAATCGGGCATACCAATAAAACCCATAGGAACAGGACGATTCCTGACTATCACTTCAGCAACTGCAGAGCCCAAACCTCCTGTTACCTGATGTTCCTCAGCAGTAATAATCCTTCCTGTTTCCTTTGCAGCTTTTATTATTATGGCTTCATCAATCGGCTTTATCGTATGAATATTAATCACTCTTGCATCTACGCCTTCATTTTGCAGGGTGTAGGCTGCCTGTAAAGCCTCCCAAACAAGATGCCCGGTTGCAATTATTGTAATATCATTCCCATCATGCAGCAACTGCCCTTTGCCAACTTCAAATCCCAAAGACTCATCAGTGAAAACAGGCATAGGTTCTCTTCCGAAACGAATGTAAACAGGACCTTTAATTTGTTCGACCGCTGCTATAGCAGCCAGCTTTGTCTGAACTGCATCACAGGGTGAAAGAACTGTCATATTTGGCAGAACGCGCATTATTGCGATATCTTCAAGTGCCTGGTGAGTTGCGCCATCAGGTCCTACAGATACTCCGCAATGTGCTCCACCAATTATCACATGAAGATTATTATAACAAACCGAAACTCTTATCTGGTCAGTAGTTCTTAATGCAGCAAAAACTCCGTAGGTTGAAAAGACAGGTATCTTGCCTGATAAAGCCAGTCCTGCTGCAACTCCTACACAATTCTGCTCTGCAATGCCAAGTGAAAAAAACCTTTCAGGAAATTTTTCACTGAATAAATTCATGCCAACAGAAGCAGTAATATCTGCTCCAATCCCTATAAGGTTTTTATTCCTTTCGCCTGTTTCTGCAATCCCTTCGCCGAAACCAAGCTTTGTAGCTTTATAATTAACAATTTGATGATTTAACATTTATTTGAGAAGCCTTAAATTTTATTTTATTAGTATTTGTTCTCTGTCCGGACCAGTGGAAACAATAGTTATTGGAACTTTTGTTTCATTCTCAACAAAGTTAATATACTGTGATAATTCTGAAGGAATACTTTTAAATTCCCTAACACTTTCCAGCCTACCCCAGCCTTTCAATTCTTTATAAGAAGGATTATATTCGTTTTCGCATATATCAAAAGGGAAGTAATCAATGTTCTTATTTTTATTATTGAGATAGCCTGTACAAACATTAACTTTATCAAAGCCGCTCATAACATCAGCTTTTGTGAGGAATATTTCAGTAACATTATTCAGCATGATTGAATACTTAAGAGCAATCAGGTCAAGCCAGCCACATCTCCTTGGTCTGCCTGTAGTGGAACCGAATTCATTACCTTTTTCTCTCAAAGTTTTTCCTGACTCATCGTTCAGCTCAGTGGGAAAAGGACCGCTTCCAACCCTTGTACAATAAGCTTTAGCAATACCGAATACTTTTCCAATCTTATGAGGACCAATTCCTAAGCCAGTACAAACAGCAGCAGAAACAGTATTAGATGAAGTAACAAAAGGATAAGTACCAAAATCCACATCAAGCATGGTTCCCTGCGCACCTTCTGCAAGTATTGATTTATTATCGTTTATAGCTTTATTAATAAAATATTCGCTATCAATAAACTGTAGTGATGAAATCTTTTGTATTGCCTGCAACCATTTTTGCTCATACTCTGTAAACGAAAACCCATCAATCAAATGGGAAGTAATATCAAATCCGAGGCTTTTAATCATAGATAAATGCACCTCCTTAACATTAGTGTATTTATCAATAAACTTTCCTGATTCAATATCTCCAATTCTCAAACCATTTCTCGCTGTTTTATCAGTGTAAACAGGTCCAATGCCTTTAAGGGTGGAACCTATTTTAAGACAACCTTTAAAATGCTCACTTGCAGCATCAATAACCCTGTGAGTTGGTAAAATAAGATGAGCTTTTCTTGAGATGAATAAATTCTTCTTTACATCAACATTTAATTTATTCAGATTTTCTATCTCTGCAAGAAGTAAAACCGGGTCAATAACAACACCATTGCCGATAATGTTTGAAACATTTTCACGAAAAATGCCTGAAGGTATAGTATGGAGAATATGCTTTGCACCATTTATCTCAAGAGTATGCCCTGCATTCGGTCCACCCTGGAACCTTGCAATTATATCATACTTAGAAGCTAAAACGTCAACAATCTTGCCTTTGCCCTCGTCTCCCCACTGTAATCCTAATAAAATATCGATGTTCATAATTTACTAATTTGATGATTTGATAATTTGATAAATCTTTTAATCTTATTAATCTGATGAATCTGGTTAGTCAATCCTGTTAATGCGGTAAACTCTTGCGATTCCTTCAACTTCCCTTAGGTTATGTATCAAATCTTTCAGATGCTTTGTATCCTGGATGTAAAGCATAATAACCCCTTCAAATATCCCATCATTACTCTGAACATTCAATTGAGTCATGTTTACATTAAGCTCCTCTGAAATGATTTTAATAATATTATTCAGCATGCCAATCTTGTCAATTCCGGTTATTTTAATACCAGCAAGAAAAGCAATAGATTCTTTACCAGTCCATTTACCTGTAACAATTCTGTCTGCATATTTTGTCAGCAATTGTATAGCTTCCGGACAGTTTGACCTGTGGATTTTAATAGTTTCGTTCGAAGCTATATATGCAACAAAATCATCACCCGGAATAGGATTGCAGCACTTAGCAAAGCTATATTCTATCTTGTCAACATTGTCACCCAAAAGCAAGATAGAATCTTTTATTTTAAGACTTTCAATAATATTCTCTGCAAGAGTCTTGTTCTTTGCATCTTTTGTCTTGGTAAAAGTTTTCTTAACATAACTAAGCCAATCCCTGTTTTCTTTTTTATCAAAATAAGATTTTATCTCTTTCTTACCTATTCTTTCAGTGCCAATATCGTAATATAAATCAGCAGCAGAATTTAATTTATAATATAATCTCAGGTTGGTGATGCTAGATTCACTAATGTCAATTTTAAGCTCATCAAAATACTGAAGCAGGAGAGCTTTTCCATCTTCTGTTTGTTTTTTTCTATTCTCCTTTAAAAACTCTTTAATAGCTCCTTTTGACCTTGCAGTTTTAACAAAATTTATCCATTCCTGCTTTGGGGTCTGCTTATTAGAAGTAATGATTTCCACCTGGTCACCGCTTTTAAGTTCATAGCTTAATGGAACGAGCTGATGATTAACTTTGGCAGCTATACATTGGTTCCCAACAGCAGAATGGATACTGTAAGCAAAGTCGAGAACTGTTGAATCCACAGGTAATGTTCTCATTTCCCCTTTAGGAGTAAAGACAAATATTTCTTCAGCAAACAGATTCATCTTGAAATCACTAAGGAAGTCAAGAGCATTCGGGTCGCTGTCGTTTAATAATTCACTGATTCTTTTAAGCCATTTGTCAAGATTACTTTCTGCCTGGGCTTTTTCCTTATATTTCCAGTGAGCAGCAAAACCTTTCTCAGCAATGTCATCCATTCTCTTACTTCTGATTTGCACTTCAACCCATTGTCCGGAATGGCTCATAACCGTAGTATGAAGAGCCTGGTAACCATTAGCTTTAGGAATAGAAATCCAGTCTCTCAACCTTCCGGGATTAGGATTATATAAGTCCGTCACAATGCTATATACATTCCAGCAGGCTTTTTTCTCCTCATCTATTGGAATATCTATAATGATTCTTATAGCGTAGAGGTCAAATACTTCTTCAAAAGGGATTTCCTTTTTTCTCATTTTCCCCCATATAGAGCTGACTGATTTTGGTCGTACTGTCAGTTTAAAATCAATATTCTGTTCTTTAAGAGCTTTAACAATAGGTATCTTGAACCTATTAAGAAATTTCATTCTTTCAGTTTCAGACTCTGTAAGTTTACGTGTAATGCTGTTAAATATTTCCGGGTCAGTATATTTTAATGACAAGTCTTCAAGCTCGGTTTTTATCAGATATAACCCAAGCCTGTGAGCAAGCGGGGCAAAAAGAAAGACAGTTTCAGAAGCAATTTTCTTTTGTTTGCTTTTATCAATCATTGCATCCAGAGTACGCATATTATGGAGCCTGTCAGCAAGCTTTATCAAAATTACTCTGACATCGTCAGACAATGTAACTAATATTTTCTTAAAATTTTCAGCCTGAATAGAAATCTGATTTACCGGATTTTCATTTCCATTTGAAGAAGATGTATCGAAGATCTGTTTCATTTTTGTCAAACCTTCAACAATTTTAGAAATCTTTTCACCAAAAATTTTCCTGATATAATCTATAGGGAATTCATCCCTTTTGTCTTCTACGACATCATGCAAGAGAGCACAGATAACAGAAGTAGCACCCAATCCAATTTCAGAAACACAAATAAGCGCAACAGCAAGAGGATGATAAATATAAGGCTCTCCGGATTTGCGGCGCATGTCTTTATGAGCTTCCAGAGCAATATTAAATGCTTTCCTTATATGGTTTCTGTCTTCAGCACTCATATTTGTACCACAGACCCTTAGAAGACTTTTATATCTCCTAAGTATCTCCTGCTTTTCACCTTCAATATCTATCTGATTTTCCATCTGTTGTACAAAATATTGTTACTTTTACTCATAAACAAATTTAAGGCAAAAATATTATAATTATCTTAATAATGAGTTAATGAGTAATTGAGTGATGCAGTTTTAAAAATTAAACCCTCAGGAAAAGAACAGGTATGGCATAGGTATGGCATAGGTATGGCATAGGTAGCTTTAAATGCCTCTATTATACTGACAATCAAAGATATAATTATTACCCTAATAATCAGGTATTTATATTTAAAATAAACTTAAACATTTCTTTTTAGTAATAATTATTAATAATTCGTTTGGGATATTGTAAAAATTATTACTTTTGCACCCTGAAAATTAAAAATTTAACACAATGGCAAAGAAGAGTAAGGATGCACGCGGACAAATAATCCTGGAATGCACAGAACATAAAACTACCGGTTTACCTGGTACTTCAAGATATATTACGACTAAAAATCGTAAGAATACTCCTGAAAGGATTGAGCTAAAAAAGTACAATCCTGTTTTAAAGAAATATACTATTCATAAGGAAATAAAATAAGTTCTTAGTAAGTAGTTCGTAGTTCTTAGTAAAAAAAATACTCTACTTAACATTTAAACTTTAAACTAAATATACAATGGCAAAGAAAGTAGTTGCTTCCATGCAGACCGGCGCAGGCAGGACATATACAAAAGTTATAAGAATGGTTAAATCTCCAAAAACCGGTTCTTACGCCTTTAAGGAAGATTTTGTTCCTAATGCTGAGGTTAAGAATTTTCTGGAAAAGAAAGAAAACTAGAATGGATTTGTCAGATTCATCAGATTCATCAGATT
>CAZMDE010000046.1:6046-12315 GCA_964564355.1 uncultured Bacteroidales bacterium
ATCAGATTTATCAGATTTGTCAGATTTAGAAATTCAAACAATCTTTAAATCTATAAATCAACAATTCTAATGTCAATTTTCAAAATATTTTCGCGAGATAAAAAAGAAGACCTTGATAAGGGTTTAACAAAAACCAAGGTCAATTTCTTCTCCAAAATATCGAAAGCTATAGTAGGCAAATCCAAAGTAGATGAAGAGGTTCTCGATAACCTTGAAGAAGTCCTTGTTTCCTCAGATGTTGGTGTTCAGACCACACTTAAAATAATAGAAAAGATTGAGAAGAGAGTTTCGCGTGATAAATATGTAAATACAAGCGAACTTAATAACATTCTTAAAGAAGAGATAGCTGCTCTGCTTGAAGAGAACAATTCCGGCAATACAATTGAATTTACTATACCTCAGCTTAATGAGCCTTATGTAATAATGGTTGTGGGCGTAAACGGAGTAGGCAAAACAACTACTATTGCCAAGCTTGCATATCAGTTTAAACAGGCAGGCAAAAAGGTTATTATCGGAGCTGCCGACACATTCAGGGCTGCAGCAGTTGACCAGCTAAAGATATGGGCACAGCGTGCAGACGTAGCAATAGTAACACAGGGAATGAGTGCAGACCCTGCATCAGTTGCTTATGATACAGTTACATCTGCCAAAGCAAAAAATGCTGATGTAGTTATCATAGATACGGCAGGCAGACTTCATAACAAGATTCACCTGATGAATGAGCTTTCCAAGATTAAGAAGGTAATGCAGAAAGTAATACCTGACGCTCCTCATGAGGTATTGCTTATTCTCGATGCATCAACAGGACAGAATGCCATCGAACAGGCAAAACAATTCACAGCTTCAACTGAAGTTACTGCAATAGCTCTCACCAAGCTCGACGGCACTGCCAAAGGAGGCGTTGTAATCGGAATATCAGACCAATTCAAAATCCCTGTAAAATATATAGGTATTGGAGAAAAACTCGAAGACCTGCAGGTTTTCAACAAATACGAATTCGTTGATTCGTTATTCAATAGCTAATATAGTAAATTAGTAAGTTGGTAATTTGGATATTCCTTAAAAATGAAAGATACCATTAAAATAGTTACTCTTGGTTGTCCTAAGAACATTGTTGATTCCGAAATATTAGCCAAACAATTAGAAGCAAATAAGTTTAAGCTTAAATTAGGTCAGGAAGAAGACCCTGCTGATATTGTTATTATTAATACCTGCGGATTTATAAATGATGCAAAGCAGGAATCGCTTAATACAATACTCCAATATCTTGAAGATAAAAAGACAGGTAAGATAAAAAAAGTCTTTGTCGCAGGCTGCCTTTCCCAGAGATACAAAGAAGAACTTATAAAAGAACTGCCTGAGGTAGACGGATTTTTCGGAACTGAAGCATACTCTGAAATATTACAGAAACTGAACAGTAAATATAATTACGAAACACTTTTTGAAAGAACATTAATCACACCTTCACATTATGCTTATTTAAAAATATCAGAAGGCTGCAACCAAAGATGTGCATTTTGTGCTATACCTATAATCAGGGGTTCGCATGTCTCAAAACCAATAGAATCATTAGTAAGGGAAGCTGAGTATCTTGCAGAAAAAGGTGTAAAGGAATTAATAATCATTGCAGAGGATTCAACTTATTATGGAATTGATATATATGGTAAACGGAGAATTGCAGAGCTTCTTGAAAAGCTAAGCGAAATAAAAGGCATTGAATGGATAAGGCTGCAATATGCATTCCCAGCAAAGTTTCCCGCAAACCTTCTTAAGGTCATAAATGATAATCCCAAAGTCTGCAAATATCTTGATATACCTTTTCAGCATATAAATGATGACATATTAAAGTCAATGAAAAGAGGTATTAATAAATCCGAAACACTTAAACTTATAGAAAAGATAAGAAACGAGGTTCCGGGTATAACATTAAGAACTTCGATTATTGTCGGGTATCCTCTTGAAACACAAAAGCATTTTGAAGAGCTTGTTGAATTTGTTGAAATTATACGTTTCGAACGTCTTGGAGTGTTTACATATTCGCATGAAGAAAATACGGCTTCTTACAGTTTAAAAGACAGTATATCTAAGAAAGAAATGCATAAAAGGGCTGAAACAATCATGAAGCTCCAGCAGAAAATATCACTTGAATTAAACAAGGTTAAAATAGGTAAAACCTTTAAAGTATTAGTTGACAGTATTGAAGGTGATAATTATATAGGCAGGACAGAATATGATTCGCCTGATATTGACAATAATGTCATTATTCCGTTTAAAAATAACAATCTGAAAGTTGGCAGCTTTTATAACATCAAAATTTACTCTGCCAAGGAATATGACCTTATTGGGGAGTAAAAAGTTGAAAAATAAATCACTTTTTTCTTGACATTTGAAAAATTTGTATTATCTTTGTACCAGATTACAGGTTTTCTTGCCTATAATCTGAGTTTTATAGTTTTTATGGTTAATAATTAAGCGGTAGTCCCGACTCATCATCGGGACTACCTTTTTTATTTAGGAAATAGGAAGTCTGAGGTTAGAGGTTAGAGGTTAGAAGTAAGAGTTTGTATTTATTTAGCAAATTAACTGTAACTTTTTTAAAGATATTTCGTTTAATATGTTCGACAACAACTAATTTTAACAAATGACATACTTTTATTCGCGCTATTTACCATCCTTGCGATGGTTGATATTAGTGATTTTATATGTATTTATCCCAAGTTCAGGGCTCAAGTCTCAGAATATTGCATTAAATACAGGTAAGAACTCATTAAAAATCACTGCTAACGATTATTCTAAATTAAGCCTATCCAGCACATTAAGCAATTTCAACTTTATCAATATAAACACAAGCGCAGGGGTTTTCTCTGAGCTAATAATTAAATCTTATGGTTATTCATATAATATTGGATCACCTAAGCTTCCTGTTTTGCGTAAGCTGATTGAAATTCCTGTAGGTGCTAATATAACTGTTAATATTATTAATCAACATTACATTGATTATAGCCTTGCTCAATTAGGAATACAATATCCTATTATACCCAGCCAGCAACATGTATCAAAGGATACTATAAAAAAGACAGCCGAATTTATTGTAAACAAAAGCGTATACAGTGTAAATGATTTCATCAAAGTAAATCCTTCTCTTGTATCAGTTGATTATTTAGGCATAATGAGGGGCGTTAGCTTAGCAAGGCTGAATATATCACCTGTGGAATATAATCCGGTTACCAAATCAATACGTGTATATGATATTATTGAAGTTGACATCCTATTTAATAATGCTGATATTACGAAAACAATTAAACTAAAGGGTCTGTATAATTCACCTCAATTTTCGTCAGCTTATAAAAGTATAATTAATTATAAGGCAGTTGGTAATAAGGAAAATGGCGTATTGAGCAAAAGTATAAGCCATCAGGCTCCTGTTAAATACGTAATAGTTTCTGACCCAATATTCAGAGATGCTTTGCAAACATTTATTAAGTGGAAAAAGAAAAAAGGTTTTACAGTTATTGAAGCATATACTGATGACCCTGCGGTTGGCAGCACAAATACATCAATCAGGGCATATTTGAAGAATCTTTATAAAGCCGCAACACCTGCAGATCCTGCACCTTCTTTTATACTTATAGTTGGAGATGTTGAGCAGGTTCCCCCATTCAAAGGTGTTGAAAGCAGTAATTATTATTTTACAGATTTATATTACGGTGAATACACAGGGGATTTAATACCAGAAACATTTTACGGGAGATTTTCTGCAAATAACCTGGCAGAACTTCAGCCCCAGATTGACAAAACCCTGGAATATGAACAATATCTAATGCCTGATCCAACATACCTCAATAACGCTATATTAACAGCCGGGATTGATGTCAATTATGCAGGGTTATATGCAAACGGGCAGATGAATTATGCGTCAGCAAATTACTTTAATGCAAAACAGGGATATAATACTTTTTATTACAAGTATCCGCTATCCGCTCTTGCTAAGCAGAAAATAAAGTTAAATATTAATGATGGTGTTGGTTTTGCCAACTACTCAGGTCATGGAACATTCACGTCTTGGGTAAATCCTACTTTAACAGTATCTGATATAGCAAACATGACGAATAAAGGCAAATATCCACTAATGATAGGTAATGCATGTTTTACGCAGGCTTTTGACCAGTCTGTATCCTTTGGAGAATCGCTGCTAAGGGCATCTGAAAAAGGAGCTATCGGATATATAGGAGCATCATCTGAGTCATACTGGGATGAGGACTTTTGGTGGAGCACAGGTTTCGGCACAATAGATACCCTGCCTGATTATGGTTCTACTAAATTAGGTGCTTATGACAGACTTTTTCATAAACATAACGAGCCTTACAGCGATTGGTTCACAACACAAGGAGAAATACTTTCCGCAGGCAATCTTGCAGTTATGCAGTCAGGTTCTCCTGATTACAAATATTACTGGGAAGTATATAATCTGATGGGAGACCCGTCTCTGACACCATATTTAACGCAGCCTTTAAGTCTTAATATTACATATGACAATATTCAACCAATGAATATTAATTCTGTCAACTTTAAAACAGAGCCATTTACCTATATAGCTATTTCACATAATGACACTCTTCTTGGAGCAGCATTCGCTGATTCCAACGGCATAGCAAATGTCAATATTACCTCAGTATCTGATTATATTCATGCAAATGTAATTGCAACAAAGCAAAACCGAATACCTTATTCCGGTAGTATAACCTTCGTCAAACCCGGAAGCGCATTTATCATTGAAAACAGCATGAAAATACATGGCAGCAAGAGCTATAACAATAAAAGCTTAAATTTTGGAGAAAGGATTAAGCTTGATGTAAATCTGAAAAACATTGGCATAAAATCTGCAGTAAAAGTTACAGCAAAACTTTCTGCAGAGGATAAGTACATTAAAATGACAGATAGTATCAGTTCCTTTGGCTCTATATCTTCCAATGACTCAATCACAGTTACAAATGCCTATTCCTTCCAGGTTGACAGCCTTGTACCTGACCAGCATTCAGTTGTTTTCAAGCTATTGATAACAGACAGCATAGGAAACAACTGGACTTCATATTTTATTTTTCCTCTTAATTCACCTGCTTTCACATTTAATAAGCATGTTATTAATGACTTTTCCACTGACAAAAGTGTAATAAAATTACAACAGGGACAAACTGCTGATATTATAATTCCAACTATTAATTCAGGTCATGTAATAGCAGATTCAGTTACAGGAAGGTTAAGCACATTAAACGAAGATGTTACAATAAACAATTATTCTTTTGATTTAAAAACCATTAAGATAGATTCCACAGCTAATGCAAAATTTAATATAACTGTAAGTCCTGACGCACCTGAGGGTTCAACTATTAAATTTACATATATAGTGATAACCGGCTCATACATGTTTATCAAAATCATCAATGTAATTGTTGGTTCAGCCAATGAAGATTTTGTTGCAGGCAACTTTTCAAAATTCAATTGGGAGAACAAAGATAATTATCCATGGGTAATGTCAGATAATTCAGCATATAGCGGAACCTACTGTGCGCGTTCAGGGTATATAAACGGTAACGGACAATCCCAGCTCACAATTTCTTTTAACATAGATATGAATGACACAATATCTTTTTACAGTAAAACCAAAATAGACACATCCTGCAATTCTTTTCAGTTTTGGGTTGATGATACCCGTAAAGTCGAACTAACAGAGAGTCAAAACTGGTCACGCTCATCAATTGCTGTTGGTCCCGGTTATCACACTTTCAAATGGATTTTTATTAAAAATTCCGAGAACTCTTATAATAATGATTGTGCCTGGATTGACTATATTAATTTTCCTCATTTTCCAACTTCAATCAGTGAATTTGCTGAAACGAGTGATATTGATTTTCAATTCTATCCAAACCCTTTTACAAACAATGCTAATATAAGCTTTAATATAAGTAATGAATCTACAGTGAATATAAAAATTTATAATTCCATTGGAGAAATTGTCAATACTATCTATGACAGAACAAATGCTTCTGCCGGCAATTATACTCTGACTATTAAAGATGCCGAGCTAAAAGCTGGAATGTATTATATTGTTCTTCAATCAGGCAAAAATAAATATACTAAAAGAATACTTAAACTGATGAATTGATTATCAGATTTATCAGATTCGTCAGATTCGTCATATTTTTAAAAATCTTAGTATTTAGGGTCTGCTGATTAAGGCAGAGCATATCTTTCACTATAATTAATCCATA
>CAZMDE010000047.1:0-12026 GCA_964564355.1 uncultured Bacteroidales bacterium
TCTTTTATATATTCCTTTTCAATATTATCGTATGTAAGTTTTTTCTTCTTTTCAAAAACCTCAGATTTATAAACCAGGCTATCATTAACAATTTGAAATGCGTCCAAACGATTACGAAGATGGCAAGCAGAGGTTAATATGAGTAAACAAGAGAAGAGGTAAATTTTATTTGTGGATTTCATGTGTATAGAATATTAATAATTCTCAAAAATAAAAATTGTACTGTTTAATTTTATATGTTCTTTCAATTTAAATTTTACCACTATGCACACTAAGTAACACGAAGGTTATTAAATATCAATTGAAATGTTTCCATTTAGGACTGAAAAGTAAAGTGATGATTAAGGGCATTATCAAACAACTTATTGAAGCAAATACAGAATTACCTATATATAAATCAAACAACATTGACAAAATAGAACTTATCCAAAGCAAATAAATACCTGCCTTTTTCCAGTTCCATATATAAATTGCAATTCCTAAGTTTATAAAAGAAAATACAGCCATAATATAATATGACCACACAGGGAACTTTTCAATATCCGAAAGCATATTGGCAGAGAATAAATTAATAAATCCGCCTAAAGGAAGAGCAATAAATAGTATAATTAACAGGTTGGTCAAACACCCGCCTCTTTTCTCTATTTCAAATAAATCGCGGTTTTGCATAAAAAACTACTTTAAAGTAAACTTTATTGGCAGTGTGAAATAACATGATACAGGGATTTTATTTTGTGTGCCCGGTTTCCACTTTGGCATTAGTTTTACTACCCTAACCGCTTCCTGGTCGCAGCCGCCTCCTATACCCTGCACTACTTTTACATCCGAAACCGAGCCATCTTTATTTACTATAAACTTTACTAATACTGTGCCTTGAATACCTTTTTTCTTAGCATTAAGCGGATACTTTATATGTTTTTTCAGGTAGTTATTTAATGCTTCTGCTCCACCCGGGTAATCAGGAGTTTTCTTTACTATTAAATAAGGCTCTGTTTTTTTATTTTCTTTTTTCCTTGAAGTGTCTAAAAGCTGGGAAAATGCATTCCCTGTCATTGCAGAGAAAGCAAATACTAAAATTAAAACTGTTTTTTTCATTTTGCTAATAGGTTTATAATGTGAAAAGTTAAATCTTTAATTTTCAAATTACCACAAATATACAAAATTTTTGTTTTATAGAGATTATATCGAATAAAATAATAATTACTTTTAAAAAAATTATTACACAGAGTTTATCAGAGAATTCACAAAGTTACACAGAGAAAAATAAAATATTATATAAAAACCTTATTCGATATAATTTTTTAATGTATTAATAAGAAATTTTTTCAGGACGGGGGGAGGCAATAATCAACTATTAGCTATAACAAATCAGCAATCGGAAATATTGAATTTTGATACTTAGTCTAATCGTTATAAATCTAGACAGTCATTATATCTTTTTCTTTGGCTTCAAGGATTTTGTCAACTTTTGTGATATATGAATCAGTAAGATCCTGAATTTCCTTTTCTAACTTTTTGATATCATCTTCGGGTATACCATCTTTTTCAAGGCTTTTAGCATCGGTATTAGCAATTTTCCTTATATTACGGATAGCAATTTTAGCATGCTCGCCTTCTGCCTTTGCTTTTTTAACAAGGTCTTTTCTTCTTTCTTCAGTGAGAGGCGGAATGGAAATTCTCAGAATTTCTCCGTTATTCTGGGGATTGAATCCGAGATTAGCTGCCATAATAGCTTTTTCAATAGGCTGAAGAGTGGATTTATCCCAGGGCTGTATAACAATAGTTCTCGGGTCAGGTGTATTTATATTTGACAACTGGCTTAATGGCATTGATACTCCATAGTTATCAATTCTTATACCGTCAAGCATCTGGGGATTTGCTTTGCCTGCACGTATCTTCTGCAATTCCTTTTTGAGGTGCTCAAGACCCAGTTCCATACCTTCCTTTGCTTCATCAAAGCATAATTTACATATCTCGTCCATACATTTAGTAAATTAGTAATTGAGTAATTTAGTGATTTAGTTCATTAATTAATTATTGTTCCTATTTTTTCTCCATTAATAACCTTTAAAAGAGTTCCTTTTTTATTCATATTAAAAACAACAATAGGTAAATTATTTTCCTTACACATTGTGAAAGCAGTAAGGTCCATAACTTTTAATTGTTTTTCATAAACCTCATCAAAAGTAATATTATCGTATTTAACTGCATTTTTGTTTTTCTCAGGGTCATCAGAATATACGCCATCAACACGGGTTCCCTTAAGAATTGCATCAGCTTTAATTTCTACAGCTCTTAATGCGGATGCTGTATCGGTTGTAAAATAGGGATTGCCTGTTCAACCGGATATAATGACAATATATCCTTTTTTGAGATAATCAATTGCCCTGCTCCTGCTCATAGATTCACAAATAGGGTCTATAGCAATTCCTGAAAGCAGCTTAACATTATAACCATGTTTTTCAAATGCTTCCTGGATGAACATAGCATTTATCACAGTTGCAAGCATACCTATATAATCACCCTGCACCCTTTCAATACCGTCATCAGCTCCCTTAAGACCTCTGAAAATATTTCCACCACCAATTACAATAGCAATCTCAACTCCAAGCTTCTTTACAGAAATTATCTCTTCAATATAATCGTACAATCTCTTATTGTCAATTCCGTATTGCTTATCCCCCATTAATGCTTCACCGCTGAGCTTTAAAAGTATCCTTTTGTATTTCATACAAATTAGTATTTAGTCTTTAGTCTTTAGTAATTATTAAAAAAGAACTAAAAATGTTGTGGTAAAAATATTAATAAAAAGTATATCATAACAATTTTTTATAAAAAAAAAGCATCCTTATTGGATGCTGGAAGTTAGAAGTTAGAGCTTAGATAAGAGTTATGAGATGTTAGATTCTCACTTCTCAATTACTATTTTGCGCCTACCTGGACACGTTTAAAGGAAGTAACCTTAATGTCCTTATCTAATTCTGACAAGTATTGTCTGACAGTTTTCTTATTATCTCTTATAAAATCCTGGTTTAACAATGTATATTCCTGGTAAAATTTATTAAGCTTGCCTAAAGCAATTTTTTCAAGCATTTGCTCAGGTTTGCCTTCATTTTTAGCCAGTTCTTTTCCAATTTCAATTTCTCTTTCAACTATTTTAGGGTCAACATCATCCTTATCAACAGCAACAGGGCTCATAGCTGCAATCTGCATAGCAACGTCTTTTCCAGCAGCATCAAGCTGGGCTAAGTCACTCTTACTAAAGCCGACCATTGTAGCAAGTCTGTTACCCTGGTGGTTATAGACAATTACCTTAGGAGCTTCAACAATTTCATATTTTGATAATTCCATTTTCTCACCTGTCTTGCCCATCATATCAGATATATTCTCTTCTACAGTTCTGTCGTTTAATTTAAGAGATTTTAATTCATCCAATGATTTGGGATCTTTAGCAAGAGCCAAATCTGCTGTAGAAGTAGCAAGCTTAATAAAATCTTCAGTTTTAGCAACAAAATCTGTTTCACATCCAATAGCAATAATGATTCCTCTTTTATTATCTGCAGTTGTTTTTGCAATAACATATCCTTCTTTAGCTTCCCTGTCCTGGCGGTTCATTGCGACTTTCTGTCCTTTTTTTCTCAGTATTTCGATAGCTTTATCAAAATCACCATCTGATTCAACAAGAGCTTTTTTACAATCCATCATGCCGACACCTGTCATTGTTCTTAATTTATTTACGTCGGCTGCTGTTATATTTGACATAATATATATAAGTTAAAAGTTAAAACTAATAAGATAAAATTGATTTAATATTATTTGATAGCTGAAAGCTTTAAGCTGATAGCTATTTTTTAAGAGTGCTGCTTTTTTTAAGTTTCTTAGCCGTATCATCCCTGTCATCATGAATATTCTTCATTCTGGGTCTTTTCTTAGAGCCTGGGATCTTAGCACCTTTAGGAACTCCACCATCATCAGTAGTTTCCACTTCGTCTATTTCAGATAATTCTTCGGACGATTCGACTGATTTTTCATCAGCTACATCATGATCTCTTTCTCTTTCAGCTTTTTCTTCTTCGTATTGTTTATCTCTGTCAAACTTTCTCTGCATAATTCCTTCTTCAATTGCCTTAGCCATAGCTCCAACAATTAAAGAGATTGATTTTGAAGCATCATCATTAGCAGGAATAGGAAAATCAACAAGATTAGGATCAGAATTTGTATCCACTATAGCAAATGTTGGAATATTTAACTTTCGCGCTTCTGCTATAGCAATATGTTCTTTGAGAATATCAACAACAAACAAAGCAGCAGGTAATTTATTAAGGTCAACAATGCTGCCGAGGTTCTTTTCGAGCTTAGCACGTTCACGAATTATTTGAAGTCTTTCTCTTTTAGAAATATTAGTAAAAGTTTCATCAGACATCATTTTATCAATTGATGCCATTTTCCTGACAGCTTTTCTGATAGTAGCAAAATTTGTAAGCAACCCGCCAAACCATCTTTCAGTTACATAAGGCATATTGACTTTTTTCATTTGCTCAGCAACAATTTCTTTTGCCTGTTTTTTAGTAGCAACAAAAAGAATTTTTCTTCCTGACTGAGCTATCTGACGCATAGCTCCATAAGCTTCATCAAGCTTGGCAGATGTTTTTTGAAGGTCTATGATATGAATACCATTCTTCTCCATAAAAATATAAGGAGCCATACTTGGGTTCCATTTTCTTTTAAGGTGCCCAAAATGAACACCGGCATCTAACATTGCATTTATTTCTACTACTGCCATTTTTTATTTACGAATTACGAATTAAATTTTTAATCTGATAAATCTGACAAATCTTATGAATCTGATAATCGATTTTAACGTTTACTGAACTGGAATTTCTTCCTTGCCTTTTTCTGACCTGGCTTTTTACGTTCAACCATACGAGAGTCTCTTCTCATAAGTCCAATTGCTTTGAGAGGAGGTCTGTATTCTGCATTAACTTCGCATAAAGCTCTTGAAATAGCAAGTCTTAATGCTTCAGCCTGACCATTAGAACCACCACCGGCACAAGTCGCAATTATATCGAATGTGTCTACTGTATTTGTAGTTTCAAACGCCTGATTAACAGTGTATTGCAATAAAGGTGTAGGAAAATACTCCTTATAATCTTTTTTATTAACTAAAATTTTTCCGCTACCCTGTTGTAAATAGATACGGGCAACTGCAGTTTTTCTTCTGCCAACTGTGTTAATTACTTCCATATATTATTTAATTGTATTCAGTTTAAGTGGTTTGGGTTGTTGTCCTTCATGATGGTGCTCTGTTCCTATATATATATATAGGTTTTTATACATAGCTCTGCCGAGCCTGTTTCTTGGTAGCATACCTTTAACAGCTTTTTCGATAATCTCTTCAGGTTTGCTCTTAAGAAGCTCACTAGGAGTAGAAAAACGCTGACCACCCGGATAACCAGTATGCCTTGTATATACTTTATCTGTCAGTTTATTACCGGTCAGCTTAATCTTATCAGCATTGATAATTATCACATTATCACCGCAATCAATATGAGGAGTGAAGCTCGGTTTGTACTTTCCTCTTATCAGATTTGCAACTTTACTTGCAAGTCTGCCTAATACTTCATTTTCAGCATCAACAAGCCACCATTGCTTAACAACATCTTCATTTCTGATGCTTTTCGTCTTATAACTTAATGTATCCATTATAATTATTGTCTTTTTATTTTTAAAATGGGAGTGCAAAATTACTATTTATTTTAATTCCACAAACAAATATGTTTAAATTTAATTTTAATTATGAACATATTGATTAATAAATTGAATAATTGGCATTAAAATTTAAGTTTCTGTGGTTGTTTTATTTCCGAAAAGGAAGAATGAACTAAAGAATGCGAAGAATGTAACTCCTGTCTGACTTTCGATGGTATCTTCTGAAAGCATAGAAAGAATAGCGGTTAAAAAGAATGCTATATATAAAAAGCGATGAGTGATGAGCGATGAGCGAAGAGAATAATAAAAAGGATAAAATAAAATTAAAAGAAACCAAACAAAACCAAACACCCCAAATCCAACAAATATTGACAGATACTGATTATGTGAACGCCACTGATTTTTAATATCAAGGGATGTTTTCATCTTTAAATATTGCTCTTTGAAAGCTTTATTCATATCGCCTGTGCCAACCCCAAGCCAAAAATGTTTCTTTATTAATCCTAGTGATGCTCTCCAGAATTCATATCTTTGCATAACGGAACTGGTATTTATATGACCGGATTCAGAATAAGTTTTATATTCCCAGATAACCTGCTGAATTCTTGCCCGAATATTAGTTTTACCCTGATAATTTACATTTGCATCGCCTGACTCAATTGAGTGTATTTCTATGTCAGTTAGCTTATTTACACCGTTTGCATCTTTCCTTAAACCTTTTGAGGTTAAAAATCTTTTTAAGGTAGAACTTAACTGCTGCCCTTTCAGGTCGGTGCTATCATATTTAAGCTTGCTTCTATTATTCCAACTATCCCTCAATTCCTTTTCACATATATACAATCCTAAATAATTTCCATTTTCCGTATATTTTGAAATAGTATCATGTTCGTATTTGTTTCCTAATGAAGTATATTGATCAAGTTTTTTAATATCAACTTTATTGATTGAATAAACTTCTCTGTAAATATCTCTTATATTAATAAAGCTGAAAGTTAAAATCAGCAATGTAAAAGCCAGTAAAACATATTTAATGACGCGGTGAGAGGTGATTGTTGAATTACGCGTGATTAAATAAAGGGTATAAATAATCAGGCATGTAAACAGAATGGTTAAACCTGTCATTGATTCAAAAATAAAAAGAAAGATAATCAACCACGCAGCTAAAACGAGTAATAGAGATTTTGTATTAACTGTTAATTGCTTCTGGATGCTGTTTTCAGATTGCTGAAAGCTGAAATAAAAACAGCAGAATATTGCTATATCAATCAATAAGCTGAAACGAATATGAGATATAAACATCGAAGCCTGCCTTATATCCGTCAAATTTTTAAAAACAATTACATAAAGTGATATAAATGTTCCAAGAACAACTCCACAAATAAAGGAAACTAATACACGAAAGAATTGTTTTTGATTTAAAGGGCTGCTGGTAGATATAATAAGTGGCAGCATGAGTAAAGGTACTTTTACCCGCAAGTCTTTAAATCCATAATCAAAATCAGTAGTATAAAGCAATCCCAGTATATGTAAAAAATAAAGGGAACTTAAAATCAGAGCAGGTTTGTTATTTACAAATCTTTTCAGCTTGTCTTTCAGATTACCTTCCCAGAGCCAGTTAATTAGTAAACAAAATTGAGCACCGGTTGTAAAGAAAAGCGAAAGAGGTAATGCAGCTGCAAGCGATATAAGACAAAGAAAGTATATATTTGAATGAATTTTATTCAATTTGACAATTTGTTAATTTGATGATTTGATAATTTGTTAATTTGAAAATTCAATATAAATTTTACATAAAAAATAATACTAATTAGATCTAATTGCATCAACAGGGTTTAATCTTGAAGCTATCAGAGCAGGCACCATACCAGATATGAATCCAATCAAAGCAGAAACCCAAAGCCCCATAAATATATTTCCCATTGAAAGAACAAACTTAAAATCTATAAAATTATTTGCAATCAAAGTACCTGTATAAACTAAAACCAAACCTAATAAACCACCGAACAAACTTAAAAAAACTGCTTCAAAAAGAAATTGAAAAAGAATAAAATATCTTTTAGCACCGAGAGATTTCTGAATTCCAATAATATTAGTCCTTTCCTTAACAGATACAAACATAATATTGGCAATGCCAAATCCACCAACAAGAATTGAGAAACCTCCAATTATCCATCCGGCAATACCAATTATTCCAAACAAGCTTTCAAATCCTTTTAAAAGCATACTCGTCTCATTTAATGAGAAATTATCATCTGCACCTGGTTTTAACCTTCTTACAGAACGAAGAATACCCTTCAGTTCATCTTTCATCTGGTCTATTGAAATCCCATCTTTAACGCTAACGGAAACAAACGGATTATAACAGTCAGAGTTAAGATTCACAATTTTTCTAAGACAATTTACAGGTATAATCACATATTTATCAGCATCTTTACTGAACATATCATTTCCTACTTTAGTTAAATCACCTATAACATTGAATTTCCTTCCAAGAACCTTTATTTCCTTGTCAAGAGGACTCTGATTATTAAATAAATTCAACACTAAATCGCTTCCGATAATTGCTACATTTCTACCTTCATTCGACTCAGCTTCAGTAAAATATCTCCCTTCTTCTATATTAACATTCCAAACTTTATCATACTCTGAAGAAACACCAAGTATTGCAGCATTTTCCACACTATTATCCCTGAATTTTACAGTTTTTGAAGTTGAAGCAATAAAAGCTGCATTCTTAACAGTTGAACTCCTTCTTTGAATCTCATTCAAATCATCAATAGTAGGTACGGGTCTGTTCATGTATTTCCACCAGGGATAATCACTTCCAAATGCCCAGGGCCATTTCTGAATATAAACTGTATTATTACCAAGAGATTGAAGACTATTATTGATTTTGCTTCTTAGTGAATCAAATACTGTAAAAACAGAAATAATTGAAAATATCCCAATTGTAATACCCAGCAAGGATAAAATTGTTCGTAGCTTATTGACAATTATTGCATTAAACGCAAACAAATAGCTTTCACGAAATAATTTTACAAAAAGGAAAAAACGCATATTTTGATTATCAGATTATCAGATTATCAGAATCTAAGATTCTAAGGTTAAAAGATTTATTAATGTATATGATTTTAAAATTTCAAAATTGATTTTATATTGTACTTTTGCTTCAAATAAAATGGTATAATCATTTAGCAAATATACTTGATAAAATAATTGCAATAATACAAAAATATGGAAAGCCCGATTAAGATAAAATCTGCAATAATATCCGTTTATCATAAAGATAATAAAATTGAAGCTATTATTAGAAAATTAAGTAGTTTAAATGTAGCTTTATATTCTACTGGAGGAACTTATGATTTTATTAAAAAACTTGGAATTAAAGCTACCTCTGTCGAATCTCTTACCTCCTACCCTTCTATTTTAGGAGGTCGGGTAAAGACTTTGCACCCTATAATTTTCGGAGGAATACTGGCAAGGAGAAATGATAGTGAGGATTTAAGTCATTTAAAAAAATATGAAATTCCGGAAATTGACCTTGTAATAGTTGACCTCTATCCTTTTGAACAAACTGTTGCAACTACTTATGATGAAAAAGAGATAATAGAAAAAATAGATATTGGAGGAATATCACTGATAAGAGCTGCTGCAAAGAATTACGAAGATGTGCTTGTTATAGCCTCATCTCATTATTATGACGAGCTTCTCACTTTACTTGAAAATCATAAAGGAAGCACCTCTATTGATGACAGAAAATACTTTGCGCTCCAGGCTTTCAACACTACATCACATTATGATACGGAAATATTTAACTACTTCAACAGGAATACAGACAATAGCAGGAATCTAAGCCCTACTGTTTTTAAGCAAAGTATCGTTAATTCAACTACTTTAAGATATGGCGAAAATCCTCATCAGAAAGGCGTTTTTTATGGTGACTTAAAAAAATGCTTTGAGCAGTTGAATGGAAAAGAACTTTCTTACAACAACCTTGTTGATATTGATTCTGCTATAAATATAATTAATGATTTCTCTGAGCCTGCTTTTGTTATTATCAAGCATACTAATGCCTGTGGTGTTGCTGTTAGGGAAAACCTTATTGAAGCCTGGAAAGCTGCACTGGCAGGTGACCCTGTTTCTGCTTATGGAGGCATTATTATTACTAACAGGGAAATTGATGATGACACTGCAAATGAAATAAACAAGCTGTTCTTTGAAATAATCATTGCTCCCGGATATAAAAAAAATGCTATTGATTTACTAAAAGGTAAGAAAAACAGAATAATTTTGCAAAGTTTCAACAATAAATTATCGGGTTTACAATTTAAATCAATTTTAAATGGAGTTATTGAACAGGATAAAGATTTAAAGACTGAAACTTTTAGCGATATAAATGTAATTACGACTAAAACACCAACAGAAAAAGAAAAAGATGACTTATTGTTTGGAAATATAATTGTAAAGCATAATAAATCAAATGCAATAGTTTTAGTAAAAGATAATCAATTGATAGGAATAGGAACAGGACAAACTTCAAGAGTTGATGCAGTTGAGCAGGCAATTGCTAAAGCAAAAAGGTTCGGATTTGACCTTCAGGGTGCTGTATTGGCTTCTGATGCCTTTTTCCCTTTTGCTGATTGCGCCGAGATAGCTCATAAGGCTGGTATCACTGCTATTATACAACCAGGTGGCTCTATTAGAGATAAGGATACTATTGATTATTGTAATAATAACAGCATTGCATTGATTTTTACGGGATTCAGACATTTTAAACACTAACAAATAAATATTTATAACTGAAATTAGTAATTTGTAATATATATCGTTATGGGATTGTTCTCTTTTTTAAGAAAAGAACTTGCAATAGACTTAGGTACTGCAAATACCATAATCATTCTGAATGATAAGGTAGTTGTTGACGAACCGTCAATTGTTGCAATAGAAAGAAGCTCCGGAAAAATTATAGCCGTTGGTAAAAAAGCTATGATGATGCATGGAAAAACCCATGAAAACATTAAAACTATTAGACCTCTGAGAGATGGTGTTATAGCTGATTTTCATGCTGCCGAGTACATGATAAGAGAGATGATTAAAATGACAGGTGCTAACAACTCTTACTTTACACCGGCTCTAAAAATGGTTATTTGCATACCATCCGGTATCACAGAAGTTGAAGAAAGAGCTGTAAGAGATTCTGCTGAACAGGCTGGAGCTAAAGAAGTCAGGCTTATACATGAACCAATGGCTGCTGCTATTGGTATCGGTATTGATGTGCTTGAACCAAATGGAAATATGATTATAGATATTGGTGGTGGCACAAGCGAAATAGCTGTTATTGCTCTCGGTGGTATTGTTTGTGGAAAATCTATTCGTATTGCAGGGGATGACTTTAATAGTGATATAGAGGAATATATGCGTAAGCAGCATAATATACATATAGGTGAACGTACTTCTGAGAGAATAAAAATTGAAGTTGGTTCATCTATGACTGAGCTTGACAATCCTCCTCCTGACTTATCTGTTTACGGAAGAGACATGCTGACAGGTATTCCCAAAGAAATTAAAGTTAATTTTGCAGAAATAGCTCATGCTCTTGATAAATCAGTATCTAAAGTTGAAACTGCTATTTTGCAGGCTCTTGAATTAACTCCTCCTGAATTATCTGCTGATATTTTTAAAACAGGTATTTATCTGACAGGTGGAGGCTCTATGCTTAGAGGTCTGGATAAACGAATCCATCTTAAAACCAAGCTTGCTGTTCATGTTGCTGATGACCCTTTGCATGCAGTTGCTCGTGGAACCGGCATTGCTCTTAAAAACTTTGATAAATTCACCTTCCTTATTAAGTAGTGAGAACTGAGTAGGGAGCAATTAACAATTAACAATTAGCAATGAACGAATAAGGAATGAAAAGTCTGTTTCAATTTATTTTTAAACATAACTTTTTCTTTCTTTTCCTTATATTTGAGTTAGTTTCCCTTTCCATGCTTGTTCAGAACAATTACTATCAGCAGGCTAAATTTTTCAATTTTTCCAAAGAAATTTCAGGAAGTGTACTAAACACTGCCAACAACATTTCACAATATTTTTACCTTAACCAGGTAAATAAAAATCTTGCCCAGGAAAATTCAAGACTGAGAAATGTTTCAATAAAGTCATTCATAAAAATTGATACCCTCACTTATTTAATAAAAGATACTCTTTATAAGCAGCAATACAAATACACGGATGCTAAAGTTTTTAATAATACTGTTAACAAAAGAAACAACTACCTTACATTGAATAAAGGCAGAAAAGATGGTATAGATAAAGAT
>CAZMDE010000048.1:0-5599 GCA_964564355.1 uncultured Bacteroidales bacterium
CATTTTTCTGACATATTCGTTGTTTGACAGCAACTTTAATATAAAATCAGCAAGGTTAGCACGTGATATTTTATGACTGTGAGGTTTGTCAAAGCTTATATGATATTTTCCGTCTTTAGGTGAGTTGATTAATTGAGGAGGTCTGACAACTATCCAGTCAAGATTGCTTCTAAGTATAAGTTGTAATTGGCGTTTTTTCTCTTCATATATTTTTTTAAAAAAAAGCGGATACAGAATATTATCAAATACAAACCCACCGTCATTGCCAAGAACTCCCGAAGCTGATATACAAATAAGTCGTTTGACATTTTTGTCTTCCATAACCCGGATAATGTTTTTTGTTCCGATAGCGAGATAATTGTCCAGCTCTCCTCTGTTATTTCCTAATGCAAGAATCACAGCATCTTTACCTTCAATTGCTAATTCTACCTTGCAATAATTTAAAACATCCCCTTCAAAAACTTCCAGGCGTTCATGAGAGAAATCTATTTTTTGCTTGCTGCGAACAAAGGCAGTTACATTATGACCCTCATCAAGTGCTTGTTTTACAATAAGTATGCCTGTTCTGCCGTTAGCACCGAATACAACTAAGTTCATTTGTTTTGTCAATATTAACTCTAATAAATATACAAAGTTAGGTATAAAATACAGTATACAAAAGTTAATTATACTTAAAATAAAATACCTATTTTTGTAGCATATTAATATATTGTACATTGTAAATCTTACATCTTAAATCAGTGTTTATGGATATAGAAATTTTTTTTGAAGGGAATAAGAAAGTTAATGCAAGGATTAAAGACCAGATTGTAAAAACTGACCAGCCGATAAAACAAGGCGGAGATGGTACAGCAGCTTCACCATTTGATTTGTTTATAGTATCTATGGGAACATGTGTTGGGTATTATATTAAAGCATTTTGTGATGAACGCAGCATACCTACTGATAATATTAAGATAACCCAGAGCCTTGAATGGGACCGTATTAATCATTTGGTAGTAAATGTAAATATTAATATCAGTTTGCCTGATGAATTTCCGGCAAAATACAGGGATGCGATAATAAGTGCAGCAAATTTGTGCACAGTGAAAAGACATTTGTTAAACCCACCACAAGTCAAAGTTCAATTAGCAACTAATAATCAAAGTTGACTTTATTTGTGGTCTGTTGATTGTGTGCTAATAAATCAGCAGTTTTTACTTTAATCTAATGTCTTCCGTTTTCAGATTGCCTCATTAATAATATTCACCAGTGCGCCGTTTTCCATCTTAGGAATAACATTAACAGTGTTCAGAGTGAAAGAATATTCAAGCACATCATCAAGCCCTAACTTTTGCAATCTGTGACGGTGCAAAGCTTTGTTCATATAGCCTCTTAAGTCGTTTTTGGCAATAGACCATAAATCAAGAGAAGCAGTGGCAGAATCACAATGTATGATGTAATCAGGGTGTTTCAGCAACTCCTCTATGAGAGCGCCGGCACACACAGTATCCTCAAGGCTGAACTTTTGCTTCCATCCTGAACATAATATAAGCACGTTCCGGTTTTGCTCCCGCAGCCATTTTGCCAAATATGAAAGATTGATAAAACAACCTATAACAACATCCTTGCAATCCTTAACAGTTTTAATTGCCTGTGTTCCGTTTGTAGTGCTGTAAACAATGCTCTTACCTTTTACCTTTTCAGGTGTAAAATTAAAGGGTGAATTACCAAAGTCAGCAAAGTCAATCTTAATTCCATTTCTCTCTGCTGCTACAGTAAATCCTTTGTCCTTATATTCCTTAGCTTCTTCTATTGATGCTACAGGTATTATTTTATCAACCCCATTCTGAAAGGCAGTGCATATAGCAGTTGACGCCCGCAATATGTCAATTATTACAACAATATAATTGTTATCATTTAATATATATGGGTATAAAACGGGAGAGAAACAAACTTCTATTGAATGCAGTTCAGAGTTCATAGTTGGTAGTTCGTAGTTTATGTAGAATCTATTTTTTGTCTCGTGTCTTGATACTTGAGTCTATTTTTTATAAATAGGAAGTCTGACAACCTTTGCTTTTAATAATTTGTCCCTTACTTTGATAAAAATCTCTGTATCAACTTTACTAAATTCAGTTTTAATATATCCCATTCCGATTCCTATTTTCATCATTGGCGACATTGTGCCGGAAGTTACTTCCCCGATCGTATCACCTGCTGAGTTGCAAATATCATAATGCTGACGAGGTACACCCCTGTCAATCATAGTGAAACCAACAAGCTTTTGTTTGACTCCTTCTTTTTTAAGATTCTCCATAATCTGCCTGTCAATAAAATCTTTACCATCAGCAAATTTGGTAATCCAGCCAAGTCCGGCTTCAATAGGGGATGTGGTATCATTTATATCATTACCATAAAGACAGAATCCCATCTCGAGGCGCAGAGTATCTCTTGCACCAAGACCAATAGGTTTAATGCCAAACTCTTTTCCAGCCTCAAAAACAGCTTTCCATAATTTGTCAGCATCTTTATTAGCAATATAAACTTCGCATCCGCCTGCACCTGTATAGCCAGTAGTAGAGAAAATGGCATCCTTAATTCCTGCAATATTCAGCTTCTTAAAAGTGTAGTATTCCATATTTTCAACAGGAGTATCTACGATTTTTTGCATTGCTTTCAAAGCAAGAGGACCCTGTATAGCGAGCTGGGCAATTTCATCGGAAGCATTATATAGCTCCTTGCCAACTGTTAATCCCATTTCCTCAGCATTCTTAACACACCAGTTCCAGTCCTTTTCTGTATTAGCTGCATTAACTACCAGCAGATATGTTTGTGCATCTATTCTGTAAACAAGCAGGTCGTCCACAATTCCGCCTTTGCCATTAGGAAAGCATGAATATTGAACCTTACCATCATGTAAGGCAGAAACGTCATTAGATGTTATTCTCTGCAGGAATTGCAATGCCTTAGGACCTTTAACCCAGAATTCACCCATGTGCGACACATCAAAAACTCCGAGTTTTTCCCTAACAGTTATATGTTCATCATTAATGCCGGTATAATAAATAGGCATCTTATATCCGCAAAACGGCTCCATCTTAGCGCCTAACTCTTCGTGAAATTTTGTAAAAGCAGTATTTTTCATCTTTATTGTAAATTTTAAATTAGTATTAAAAGTGCAAATGTATAAAATATAAAATATTCAGATTAGGTTTAATATTTATAATTTTACAAACTCTTTAAATAACTTTGTGATTCATTAATAATGCTACGTTATTATACATTAAATATAATCATTTTTTTATTTTTATTCACTTCGTGTAAGAAGGAGAATATGTGTGATTGTTTGAAGAGCACTGGGAAAGAGGTAAAGGAGACAAGGCAAACAGACGTGTTTGAAGAGATAAGCCTTGAAGACAATATAAATCTATTTATTACCCAGGATACATTTAACCGGATAATAGTTGAGGCAGGGGAGCATCTTCAAAAATTAATAAAGACAGAGGTAAGGGAAAATTGTTTATACATTACTAATGACAATACGTGCAACTGGGTCAGGAGCTATGATAAGCAAATCAATGTTTATCTTAGTATGAAAAACTTGAGGAGACTTATCAGCAAAGGTTCGGGGGATATAATTTCAACAGATACTATCAGAGCAAATATTTTAGATGTAAATAATGACGGAGGCACAGGTGTGATTGATATGCTAGTAGATGCAAATGAATCTTACTTCAGAGAGCTGATAGGTCCGGCTGATTTTAAGATAAAAGGTAAATCTAATTATAATTATATCTGGACTGCGGGTTATGGGAAAATGGATTGCAGGGATTTGATTTCTTATGATGCTCTTATTGTAAATAATGGAACAAATGATTGTTATGTAAATGTTTCAAATAACCTTAAAGCAGTGATTTTTAATACAGGGAATATTTATTATTCGGGTAATCCTAAAAATATTAATAAGACTGTTGAAGGAAGCGGGAAGGTCTTGCCGGATTAGCAGATTTATCAGATAATCAGATTTGTCAGATTATTCGTAATAATATAGTTGCTTCGACTTCGCTCAGCATGACAAAGGCGCTTATGAGCTCGGTTGAGAATGGAGAACTGAGAATGGAGAATCAATAAATCATTTGTGGATGGCGTTTGCGATTGAGGTAAGGAGTTTAATATCTTTTTCAATAGCATTTCCGACAACAACAATATCAGCGCCTGCTTTGCAAGAATTGACTGCCTGCTGAGGAGTTCTAATTCCACCACCAATTATAAGAGGGATTGAGAGTTCATTTTTTACAGCTTTTATCATAGTTTCAGACACCGGTTTAGCAGCACCGCTGCCGGCATCCATATATATCATTTTCATACCGAGCATCTCGCCTGCAAGCGCTGTATAAGCTGCAATATCATTTTTCTCATAAGGAATAGGAGAGCTGTTGCTCATATAAGCAACGGTAGTAGTTTTTCCGCTGTCAATAAGCATATAGCCGGTAGGTATAATTTCAAGGGATGATTTTTTCAGATATGGAGCAGCAATAACATGATTGCCAATAAGCATTTCAGGGTTTCTGCCGGAGATTAATGACAGAAATAATATAGCATCAGCATCTTCAGATAACTGCAAATTGCTGCCTGGAAATATAACTACTGGTATAGAGCTGTAATCTTTTATGAATTTGATACAACCAGAAAAATCACCACTCGTCAGAAAGCTACCCCCGACAAAGAAGAAATCCACCAGGGCTTTTTGTGAATTGTCAAGCAATATTTTGAGCTTAGGAACCTCAATCTTATCGGGGTCAATAAGCAATGCAAATTGTTTTTTTCCTTTGTTCTTATTGTTGATAATTGTTTTAAATACTCTCATCTTTGAAATTATGAATTAATATTGATAAATGATTAATAAAAACTTAAACACAAAGAACACAAAGTCTAAGCGCAAAGTAACGCAAAGAAAATAATTTAAAAGGCAAATGTATAAAATTTCACTAAAGATGAGTGACTAAAGACTAATGACTGATAACTTTTTATGGATAGCAATTACCTGAGGAATTAAAAGTTGGAGTTGGTCGTTTATGATAATAAAATCGGATTTATTAATTTTTAATTCTTCGTCCCATTGGTTTTTCATGCGTTGCTTTACTACAGTTTCTGTTGCTTTATCTCTATCCATTATCCTTTTTATTCTTAATGATTCAGGGCAAGTAACAGTTATTATTTTATCAGCAATTGTATCATAACCGGTTTCAAATAAAATAGCAGCTTCAATAATAGTATAAGAATGTTCCTGATATTGCTTTGCCCAGTTTTTATAATCGTCAATTACGAAAGGATGTATAATAGTATTGAGCTTGTTGAGTTTCAAAACATCATTAAAAACTATTTCTGCGAGTTGTTTTTTATTGATTTCATTGTTGATGTCAAATACAATATCTCCAAACTCTTTTCTGATAATATTCTTTACATCATTATTAGAAAGGAATTTTTTGGCATTAGTGTCGGCATTAAAAACAGGGACTCCGAGAAAAGTAAATATATCAGCAACAGCCGATTTGCCACTTCCGATATTTCCTGTTAATCCAACTTTGAGCATATTTACGATTTACGAAGTACGATT
>CAZMDE010000048.1:5609-9778 GCA_964564355.1 uncultured Bacteroidales bacterium
TATATTAAATTTAGAAACATGTGTCTCAATTGTAGCAGCCTTTTTTTATTCAAAGGTAAAAGAGAGCAGGAATATTTTTGAATTTAACTTATCAATACCTTGAGTGTAGAAAGTGTTATCACGCTTAATCAGGTCCTTCAAACCATATTCCATTCGTAAGTCTATGCCGAATTTAAAAAATGTAGTATATATATCAAACCCCACACCAACGTCAAATGAATAGTCATATCTGACCAGTTTTATCACATAAAGTCCTTCCTGTTGTTTTTGTTTTGCCTGCGAAGCCAGGTCAATGCTATACATAACACCCCCAAGCACATAAGCTCTGTAATTATTCCAGAAACGCTGTGATTTCAGCTTTATGTCAAATGGAAATTCAAGGCGGCTTGATTCAGTAGGTTTAAAATCTGTAACCAATATTCTGTTTTGCTTGATAGAATATAATAATGTTCTTGCACCAAATGAGAGAGAAGGTACAAAGCGAAGGTCAGCATAATCGTTGCCTAATCTGAGGTTTGAAACAATTCCGATAGTAAATCCCAATTGCGGTTCAGATTCTATTGTCTTTAATGAATCAAATTGTTTAATGTTGGCTACATTACGGATAGAATAGTTCATGCTGTTAACTCCGAGTATGAAGCCGAAATGGTAAGGACTACGGTCATATTTTGGGAGGTTTTCAGGAAGCATATAATGCTGCGCAGATGAATACCTCACAAATAAAAGCAAGGCAATAAAAAAGGAAATTTGAAACTTGAAATTTGAATTTTGAATTAACACAATTTATTTTAAAATTAAATATATAATAACGCTATATGATATATGATATTTTAAAAGTCAGATAATATAGCGTTCATTAATATATTTTTATCAATAGGAACCACACCTAATTGTTCGCAAACGAGTCCTCCGGCTAAGTTAGATATTTTAGCAATTTCTCCGGCAGTTAGTCCGGCAGAAAGGCACAGCGTGGCAACACTAATGACAGTATCACCGGCACCTGAAACATCCGCAATATTCCTTTTATGAGCAGGGATTAATTCAGAGTTGAGATCAGAATTTAATGCGGCTTGTTTTCTATCGACCTTTTCATTTATACGTTCACTAACAAATACACCTTCTGAGGCAAGAGTTAAAAGTATTAAGTCAATATTTTGTTTATTGTGAAGTATTTTGACAGCATTTTTAATTTGTTCCTGGTTTGCAGAATCTATATCAATTTTTAATCCTTCTCTGATCTCTTTAAGATTAGGTTTAAAAAGAGAGATATTTTTGTATTCGGAAAAACAACGTTTTTTAGGGTCAACAGTAACAAATATATTTAAGGATTTTGCGAGAGTGACAACCTTTTCTATAAGTTCAGCCTGTATCACACCTTTATCGTAATCTTCAAATATAATTGCATTAATTTTCTTAGTTTCCAGCAATTCTTTAATACGGAAAAAAAGAATATCAATTTCTTCTTTTGAGATATTATCATCAACTTCTTCATCTACCCTCAAAAGCTGGACATTATTACCAATAAATCTTGATTTAATTGTTGTAATACGGTTTTTACTCTTAATAATACCTTCATCACTAAGATTCTGATTTTTCAGCAATTCAATAAATGTGTCAGCTTTCTGGTCATTGCCGATAACACTGCATATTATGGGATTAGCACCAAGTGATTGTATGTTTAAAGCAACATTAGCAGCGCCTCCCAGTCTGTCTTCTCGTTTGTTAACAGCAACAATTGGAACAGGAGCTTCAGGAGAAATTCTTTCAACTTTTCCCCACAAGTATGAATCTATCATTACATCCCCAATCACCAGTATATTCATACTTCTGAATGAATCAAACAAATCTTTTATATCCTTTTTTGCAAGCATTATTAATAGTTAGTGGTTTGTGTTTCTTAGTTCATAGTTAGATAGGGCAAAAATAAGGAAAACTATACATGAAAATTAATTATGCTCTTTCAAGGTAATAGAAAAAATGAAAGAGCTTCCTTCTCCTTTCTTTGATTCAACCCTTATATTACCATTCAGCATCACAATAAAAGCTTTAACTAATGATAAGCCAACCCCGGCGCCGGGGTATGTTTTTATATTAATATCTTCAGCTTGATAGTATCTTTCAAAAATATTTTCTTTTTGTTCTTCAGATATTCCAATCCCTGAGTCCTTAACAAAATATTCAATTTGATTTTTATCATCAACATTATAACCAAACTCAATAAAACCATTATTACAGAACTTAAAAGCATTATCTAACAGATTAACAAATATTTTATTGAGCTTATATTCGTCAGTACGAATTATAATGTCTTTTGTATTTTTTATTAATTTTAAATCTAAATTATTTTCCCTTATCTTTTTTTGAAGACTATATGTTTTATAAAGAGAATCAAGAAGATGATTTAAAGAAAAATCTTTTATATCAATTTTCTCTATTCCCGCTTCAATTTTTGTTATGTCAACCAAGCCGGAAAAAATCTTCATTAAATCCAGGCTATTGGAGTGTATAATATCAGCATATTCATTAATATCATCCTTTGTTTCAGTCTCTTTTATTATTTGGGCAAACCCGGTTATGCCGGTCATAAGACTGCGTATTTCGTGAGAAAGATTAGCAATATAAGCAGTTTTAACACTATCAGAATTTTCAGCTTTCAGCTTTGCAATTAATAAATCTTTTTCTAGAAGTTTTTTATCTGTAATGACTGTGGATGTTAATACTGCAACAGTTTCTTCTGTAGCTGTATCAAAGAAAGGCTGTATTTTAGTGCTAAACCATATGGATTTATCTTCATGAATGTATTCTTTCTCTCTATCTAACTCTGTTTTCTTATCTATAACATAACGGACATCTCTTAAAAGTTCATCCATATTAACTCCCGGATAAACTTCAAAAATTGTATGGTCAATAAAATCGTCTTTGGTTTTCCTTACAACAGAAGCTGCATAACTATTAGCATAAAGATATCTGCCCTCATAATTAATAATATAAATTGCAGATTTGATATTTTCAACCAGAAAGCTGTATTTGTCTTCAGTAATCTTAAGATTATGTTCAATGATTCTTTTCTGAATAATAATTGATGCCTGACTAATAATGTTTTCAATGATTGTTTTATTATTAGTTTCTAAGTCCTTTTTAGATAAAATTGTAACAATCCCGTAAAGAATTCCGTTTTGGGAAATCCCCATTGCATAGGTCTTTTTAATTCCAAGCAGAACTTCAATGGCTTTACTAACAGACTTGGGAATTTTACCTGATGACAGAGTGAATAATCCATTATCAACATTAAATATTTTGCCGCTTGTTAATTCCTGTAACTCTTTAAGCTTAATATCTTTCAGAGGGAATTTGATTTTGAAAGGGTCTTTGTTTAAATATTTTTTAATAATATCAATAGTTTTCTCAAAACCGAATATCTTGCTGATTCTTGCATATTGTCTTTTCTCTTGACTGACGCCAATAACAATATAAGCATCACTTATAATTTCTTTGATTTTGTCACCAACAATCTGATTTATTTCATCAATCTCTTTGCAATGATTTAATACAACAGATAAATTTTTCAGAAAGTTTAAATCATGAACATCTTTATCTAAAGAGTTTGTCATTTATTTTACAATATCGTAATACTTTTACGATGAATTCTAAAAAAGGTTATAGTCCTTATATCCAATACTATAAGGTTTTCAGCTTTCTGTTAACTGATAACTGACAACTGAATACTATTTTTATTACGGATAAATAATTTTTTCTGCTTTCTGAAGAGTTTCAGCTATATTATTCATATTTGTGATAGTACCGATATTAATCTTGTCTTTAAGATGATAATAGTCAATACAGGTGCTGCAGGAAATAATGTTCACTCCTTTTGCTTCAATTTCTTTTATTGATTTGCTGGCAGGCGAATCGTCTGAAAGCAGCTTAACGCCTTCATTGTAAAAAATGATTGTGCCAGGAAGTTTATTCATCTCTTTCAAATTATTTATGAAAGCATCAAGAAGAATTATGCCAAGCAATTCGTCACCATCGCCCATTTTCATAGATTTAATAACAACAACAAAACCAGAATTTCTGATGTCTGATGTAATATGTTTGACTTCTGTATGTGATTTTGAAATGATTATGCTGTAGAAATCCCCTTCATTCTTAGGTTCTGCATTTATCTT
>CAZMDE010000048.1:9788-11824 GCA_964564355.1 uncultured Bacteroidales bacterium
CCCATGTGGCCTATGATAATATTAAAAACACCTAAAGGGTGGACTGGTCCAAAAGAAATAAATGGAAAAATAATTGAGAATAGTTTTAAAGCACATCAAGTTCCAATAACTATTACTAATGATTCAGATTTAAAATTATTAGAAAAATTATTATATACAGTATCGTACTTTTTAGCCATTATAATAGGCATAGGACATTGTGTACCTCTCGTGTCAATTATTTTCATAATAAAAAGTTTATTCTTTTATTTTAGAATCTTTGTTTTATATGTTATAAATAAAGCACAAAAATACTATAATATAAAAGCTTTTGATTGGATGTAATTAAAAACTCCTATAACTAAAATTTAACTAATTTTGTTGCTATTCAAAATTTATTCAAATTATTTATGAGAAAATATACACTTAATATTATTGTTTTAATATTTTTCTTCTCACTGCTTCTATCTCCCAACTCCCTGCTGCATTCACAAACCATAGTCTCGGTATCGCCAAACTATGTAAAAAATGGGGATAGTCTTGATTTAATTGTTACAGGGATTAATACAAATTTTACAAATACTGATAATGGTATATCGTTTGAATTTTATGATTTTTTTAATGGCTTTATTAATGTTAGATCATATACTATTATAAATGATGATACTATTATTCTTAATGTTACAGTACCTAAAAATTCAACTAAAGGGTATAAAGATTTGATAATCCATGATACAACTGATATGGCTCACCCGCAGAAATATGGTAAACATAATGCAATATTTACGGACAATCCTTCAGGGTCTTGTGCCAGGGTTACTGATGTTTTCCCGAAAAAAGGGGAGGCAGACCAATTGTTTGAAATTACTGTAACAGGTGTTAATACTGATTTTTATAGCTTTTTTGGGGACCCTCCATCAGGTTATTTATTATTTATTGATGATAATTATAATAGTGATGCCATTATTATAGATGAGATGAATATAATAAGTAATACTTCAATGAAATTAACTCTTCTTATATCTCAAAATGCAAAACAAGGATATTATCACCTGATGGCTTTTGATGCAAGTGATATTAATGGGGAAACCTTTGATAATTTTTATGGTAAATTTAATGCAATTTATATTTCTGCTCCTTCTAACCCTGAAATAATTTCAGTAACTCCTGAACATGCTGTAAAAAATCAAACTTTAGATGTTATTATTAAGGGTAAAGACACTCAGTTCTCTAAATTTCAATTTGGTAAGCGCGATTCTCTTTATTTTACTAACCAGTTCGATTTAGCAATTAAAGACATTACAATTAACAGTGTTAATGTTATAAGTGATACTATATTATCATTAAATATTACTGTTTCTCCTTATGCAAAGAATGGTTACATAAATTTTAATATTAAGGATAGCTTATCAGATTTTATAAATTATGGCATGATTAATGCTTTTTGCATAGGACCATATTTATTTTCTATTACTCCCGATTCAACAAATGTTAATGAAACTATTACAATTGATATAAATTGTATAAATTCAAATTTCAGCAGCAGCAGTAATGTAAAAGTATGGCTGAGCAATTATGATGATTATTTTAGTGATATTTATGGTACAGTCGTATTGGTTAAACCTCTTCAGCAGATCTCAGCTAAATTTATTATTCCCTCTGGTACTCATCAGGGAATGTGTTATGTTTTTATAGCTGATACTATCGATGGGGTTTTTTACAGAAAACAATTTTTTCAGATTGGAGAAGTTACTTCTACTCAGCATTCAGCATTCAGCATTCAGCATTCAGCATTTATTAAGGTTTTTCCTAATCCTTTTAATGATGATTTGTTCGTAGAATATTATCTTGAAAAACACTCCCCCGTTCAGATAGATATTTTTGATATTACTGGTAAAAAGGTTTACCTTCTGAACTTAGGCAACAGAGATAAAGGGTATAATAAGGAAAATCTGAATGCGCAGATATTGAAATTAGAAAAGGGTATTTATTTCCTGAGGGTTGATGTTGGGAATAAATTCTATATGTCTAAAATTATTAAATAGGGTCTGCTGATT
>CAZMDE010000049.1:0-1081 GCA_964564355.1 uncultured Bacteroidales bacterium
TCCTGCGATTCTTTTAATAATTCCGGGGCATTTATTAAATCATGTTCTATAGCAATTTGCTCATAGGTTTGGGTATTCATAAAATGATACATTTTATCTTCCTTATATAGAAACTGATTGGGGCGGTTTTCAACTCTCGCTATATCAATTTTCACACCGGATGTAAATGTATTGGGTATAACCTTTCCTGTTTTAATATTTTTAAGCTTGGTTCTAACAAATGCAGGACCTTTACCTGGTTTTACATGCTGAAAATCAACAATTTTATATAAATCATTATTAAATACTAAGCATAAACCATTTTTAAAATCAGCAGTGGTAGCCATAAAGAATTTTTAATTTATATTATTGAATTTTAACTTTTATCTTAGTGTTATTATCTGTCGGAGCCGTTACGGGAGTAACTTTTCATTATACCCCTACTGGAATTAGAAATAAAAGAAATAATTTCATCACGTTCAGCCGTAGCCGGAAACTCTGTTTCAAGAAAAGCAACTGCCTGAGAAACATTATAATTTTTCATAAAAATGATACGATAAATATCCTGTATTTCGTTAATTTTTTCTGAGGTAAAGCCCCTTCTTCTGAGTCCTATCGAATTGATACCTACAAAAGACAATGGCTCACGAGCTGCTTTTACATATGGAGGAACGTCTTTTCTAACAAGAGCACCGCCTCCAACCATAGCATGCGCTCCTACATTTACAAACTGATGCACTGCGGCGAAACCACCAAGAATAGCCCAATCGTCAACTTTTATATGTCCTGCAAGAGCAGACGAATTAGATAGAATACAATTATTACCAACGACACAATCATGAGCTATATGTGCATATGCCATGATAAGACAATTATTCCCTATAACTGTTTCATTACTTGCTTTTGTACCTTTATTAATAGTAACAAATTCACGAATAGTTACATTATCACCCACAATTGCATAAGTTTCTTCACCCTCATATTTCATATCCTGGGGAACGGCAGAAATTACAGCACCTGGAAATATTTTACAATTTTTCCCTATACGTGCACCATCCATGATTGTGACATTAGGTCCAATCCATGTTCCTGCACCAATAAC
>CAZMDE010000049.1:1091-11585 GCA_964564355.1 uncultured Bacteroidales bacterium
TAACTACATCCTTGTAAATAGTAACATAGGGTTCTATAACAACATTATTAGCAATCTTAGCTTGCGGGTGGACAAATGAATAGGGTTGATTCATAATTTTATTTTTTTATAATTTGTGCCATCAATTCTGCTTCCATAACAATATTATTGCCAACATATGCAACGCCTTTCATATGTGTAATTCCCCTTCTGATCGGAGATATCAGGCTTAATTTAAAAACCAAAGTATCGCCTGGAATCACTTTTCTGCGAAAGCGTGCTTTATCTATCATTAAAAAATACGGAGAATAATTTTCAGGGTCAGATACAGTATTTAAAACAAAAATACCACCGGTTTGTGCCATTGCTTCAATCTGTAATACACCGGGCATAAGAGGTTCATCCGGAAAATATCCCTGAAAAAACCCTTCATTCATAGTAACATTTTTTAAACCTACTACATGATTACCACTTAATTCAAGAATCTTATCAATAAGAAGCATTGGATACCGATGTGGCAATATTTTTTTAATATCATTAATATCGTATAAAGGCTTTTTCTTAACATCAAAGAAAGGTACCTTAGAGCCAACTTTTGAATTGTTAATATGTTGTTTTACCAATTTGGCAAATTGAATATTAGAATAATGACCCGGTCGGTTAGCAATAATATGTGCTTTTATAGGTATTCCAAGTAAAGAGAAATCTCCAAGAACGTCTAATAACTTATGACGGGCAGGCTCATTTGGGTAATTTAATTTAACATTATTTAGAATGCCTTCCTTAAGTACCTCAACTTTTGTTCTTTTAAAATGCTGGGCAAGCTGGGTAAGTTCATTTTTAGAAACCTCCCTGTTAACAAAAACTATCGCATTGCTCAGGTCCCCTCCTTTAATCAGATGTTTATCCAATAATTCCTTAAGTTCATGTAAAAACACAAAAGTTCTTGCAGATGCAAAATCTTCTTTAAAGTCCTCAATATTATCTAATTTAGCATTTTGAGTACCTAAAATACAAGAATCGTAATCAATCATTACAGAGATTTGGAATTTGTCAGATGGTATTGCAATTATTTCCACCTTCTTTTCCGGGTCTGTATATCTGATTACTGTATCTAATTCAAAATATTTTTTCTCTTCTTCCTGCTCAACTATTCCGGCTTTTAGCAATGCTTCTACATAAAACTTTGCACTACCATCCAGTATTGGCGTTTCCTCACAATCCTGTTCAATCAGGATATTATCAATACTAAGACCGGCTAAGGCAGAAAGAGGATGTTCCACTGAAAAGATACTTACACCATTTTGTTCCAGGTTTGTACCTCTTGGAGTGTTAAATACATTGTCAACATCTGCTTTAACAATAGGACCGCCATCAATATCAATTCTTTTAAATCTAACACCAGAGTTAGCCGGAGCAGGCTTAAAAGTTAATGTAGCATAATTTCCGGTATGCAAACCTGCACCTGAAATAACAACTTCCGATTTTATGGTTTTTTGTTTGTCTGACATCAATTACTTTTAAATTATAAATTTAGAAATTAATTTTTAAATCTTTTAAAGTCTTTTCAAGTTCATTTATTTTATCAGCCATTTCATTTAATTTTCTGAAATGAACATATGATTTGCTGTATTTTTTCTTATCAAATGCAGGGGAACCCTGAATAATGCTACCGGATTCAATATTTGAACTTACTCCTGACTGACCTGCAATTTTCACATTATCTCCAATAACAAGGTGCCCAATTATCCCAACCTGACCTCCAATCTGACAATTTTTACCAATTTTAGTAGAACCGGATATTCCTGTTTGACCAGCTATTACTGTATTTTCTCCAACTTCTACATTATGTGCTATATGAACTAAATTATCAAACTTAACACCTTTTCTTATGATTGTTGAACCGAGAGTTGCTCTGTCAATAGTAGTATTTGAACCAATCTCAACATTATCCTCAATAACAACATTACCAATCTGTGCAACTTTGATATAATTAAAATCATCCTGCTGAGCAAAACCAAAACCATCGCTGCCAATTATAGTGCCGGAATGTATCGTGCAATTCTTCCCTATTAAGCTATCAGAATAGATTTTCACTCCCGGATAAATAGTTGTGTTATCTTTTATTGTGACATTATCACCAATATAAACATGAGGATAAATTTTTATATTGTTTTCCAATATTGCATCAGAACCAATAAAAGCAAATTCACCTATATATACATCTTTCCCGATTTTTGCTGTGGAAGAAATAAAAGCAAATTGGGAAATACCTTTGTTTGTTATTTGTGAGCTTTTATTTTTTAAATACAGTTCAAGTAGCTTAGCGAATGATGAGTAAGGATCATTAACTTTTATGAGTGTGCTTATAATCTTGCTTTCTGCCGAAAAATCTTTGTTAACTATCACTACCGAAGCTTTAGTAGTGTAAATATACTGAGTATAATGAGGATTAGCAAGGAAAGAAATTGAACCCTGAGTACATTCCTCAATTTTAGAAATCTTATTAACAATCACATTAGCATCTCCCACTAATTCACCATCCAAAATGTCTGCTAATTCCCTGGCTGAAAAATTCATAGATAAAAAAATTGCTCTAAAAATGTGGTTGCGAATTTATTAATTTATTGATAACAAAGAATAATTATGTATAAAGTTTTATTAACATCTGATTCTCCTTCGGATAGCAAAGAAAATATTTGGTAACAGTTTTGGAAAGCACCTGGACATTAAGCTGGTCGGATGCTTCTGCAATATCTATAACATCTCCGTTTTTATATAGGATATTGATTTTATCTGTCAGAGGTGTGTATGGATTGTTTTTTATGTTATCAGTAAAAACAAAATATTCAGCTTCTTCGGGACTTATATTTAAAATACGCCTTGTTTTACTTTTAAGCTCACTGACATATTCAGCATCAAACGGGTGATTCTGCAATTCAACCCTGTATAGCTTTCTGTTTATGAGCTTATCTGAAAGCACTGAAAGCACTTTGTCTTTTTCATTTGTCCAGACTTTGATGCAGGTCATTATATCAAAATCATCAAGCAGGGAATAATTAGTAAGTAGGGAATAGTGAGTAGTGAGAAAATCTTCTTTAGTATATTTATTCTCAAGAAAGGGCTTTAAAGCCGGAGTAGTAAAGATTCTCTCACCATTCTCAACAAGTTCTCTTGCCCTTTGGAGTATTTTCAGCAATAAATATTCTGCTGAAAGAACAGTTTTATGAAAATAAACCTGCCAGTACATTAGCCTGCGTGCAATTATAAACTTCTCAATTGAATATATGCCTTTGGATTCAACAACAAGCTGGTCATTGACAATGCTTAACATCTTGATAATCCTGTCGGAATTAATCACTCCTTCGGAAACGCCTGTATAGAAACTATCTCTTTTAAGGTAATCAAGCCTGTCCATATCAAGCTGACTGGAAACTAATTGATGGAGGAATTTCTTATGATAGGTATTTGAAAATATCTTAATAGCAACAGTTAAAGAATTAGTGAATATTTCATTTAATTTCTCAAGGTAAACAGAAGTTAAGTCTTCGTGATTCATTCCGAAAACTATTGAATTTTCCAAGCCATGTGAATAGGGACCATGTCCGATATCATGAAGAAGAACTGCAATAAGAGTAGCCTGAGCTTCTGTATCAGTTATTTCAAATCCTTTGGAACGAAGAGTTTCGATAGCCTGAGTCATCAAATGCATAGAGCCGAGAGCATGATGGAAACGGGTATGCAAGGCTCCGGGATAGACAAGATGGGTTAAGCCAAGCTGATTGATTCTTCTTAGTCTTTGAAAGTATGGATGTTCAATAATATCAAAGATTAATTCATCCGGTATTGTAATAAAGCCATAAACAGGGTCATTAAATATTTTTCTTTTATTTTCAAACATCATATAAAATTTTGAATTTTAAATTATTTAAAATAATATAACAACTTAAATGAAAGATTTAAGTTTATAAATACTAATTTTGTAATCTGATAATCTGACAAATCTTAAAATCTATTTTATGGGCAAAGTTAAAATTCTTTGGGTTGATGATGAAATTGATATGTTAAAACCGCATATTATATTTTTAGAAGATAAGGGATTTGAAGTTGTTACGACTAATAGTGGTAATGAAGCTATAGACCTGATAAAAGCAGAACATTTTGATATTGTTTTTCTTGACGAGCACATGCCGGGATTGTCAGGGCTGGAGACTCTTACGCATCTTAAGAACATACAATATAAGACTCCTATTGTAATGATAACAAAAAGCGAGGCTGAGGATATAATGGAAGAAGCTATTGGTGCAAATATATCTGATTACCTAATAAAACCGGTAAACCCAAACCAGATATTGCTTTGCATCAAGAAAAACCTAGATAATAAAGAATTAATCAGCAAAAGAACAACATCTGATTATCAGCAGGAGTTTCGTAAAATAGGAATGACTTTAAATGACAGATTGAGTTTTAATGAGTGGGTTGATATATATAAAAAGATTATTTATTGGGAATTAGAACTTCAGAATACGAATGATGACGGTATGAAGGAAATTCTCAAGATGCAGAAAACCGAAGCTAATCATTCGTTTGTCAAGTTTATAGAAGCTAATTACCTTAGCTGGCTAAGCGGGAAGAATAATGACAGACCTATTATGACACAAAACCTTTTCAAGGATAAAATATTACCGAAAATGTCATCAGATAATAATCTATTCTTTATTGTAATTGACAATTTCAGGTATGACCAGTGGAAAGCTGTGCAAAAGATAATAGAAGAATATTATATTACAATGGAGGATGATATATTTTGCAGCATACTGCCAACAGCGACACAATATGCACGAAACACTTTGTTTGCAGGATTATTGCCATCGGAAATTGCAAAAAAATATCCGCAATATTGGATGGATGAGGATGAAGAAGGCACTAAAAACCAATTTGAATCTGAATTATTTTCCGAACAATTAAAACGATTCGGTAAGGACATAAAATTCTCTTACACGAAAGTGTTAAATTACAATGCAGGTAGAAGATTGGTAGATACGATACAGAATTATCTGACTAACAAAATAAATATTATTGTCTATAATTTTGTAGATACACTTTCCCATGCACGTACAGAAATGGAAATAATTAAGGAGCTTGCAAGCGATGAGCTTGCTTACCGTTCTCTAACTGTTTCATGGTTTGAGCATTCCCCTTTGCTTGACGCAATAAAATTTCTTGCCGAAAAAAAGATTGACATAGTTATTGCAACTGACCACGGTTCAGTACTTGTAAATAATCCTGTTAAGGTAGTAGGTGAAAGAAATCTCACAACTAATCTCAGGTATAAATACGGAAGGAACCTGCAATATAATAAGAAGGATGTTTTTGAAGTGAAGAATGCAGCTGATGCTTTTCTGCCAAATACAAATATTGCTTCGCAATATATCTTTGCTAAAGAAACCGGTTTTTTTGCTTATCCTAATAATTATAACCAATATGTAAACTTATACAAGAATACATTTCAGCATGGAGGCATATCTATGGAAGAAATGCTTATACCTTTCATCCATCTGAAAGCTAAGTAAGGAAATTAGTAATTTTGTAATCTTGAATTTATAAAATTAGGGATTGATTTGAAGCTAAAAATAAGAAATATAGACGAATGTAACATAGTCGCTGAAAAGATACTAAAAACATATCCGTCTCAAAAGGTTTTTGCTTTCTATGGAATAATGGGGGCAGGTAAAACTACATTGATAAAATCCTTCTGCTCTTTTTTAGGTTCGGAAGATATTTCCAAAAGCCCTTCGTTTGCTATTATTAATGAGTATTCGTTGAATAGTTCGGAGTTAAAAGAAACTAATAAAATATACCATTTTGACTTTTACAGGATTCAAAAAGAAGAAGAAGCTTATGATATAGGATATGAGGAGTATTTCTACAGTGATAATTATTGCTTTATAGAATGGCCTGAACGGATAGAGAAACTCTTACCCCAGGAATATATTAGAATTGATATATCTGAAGCAGATAATGGTGAGAGGGTAGTTAATTGTTCATTAATTTGAAAATTTGTAAATTTGTAAAATTTTACAATATTTCTTCTGATTATGGAAAAAGAAAAACAAACACGAATTGTAACTGCATCTCAGCTAATGCCAAAAGAAGAGATGCTGGAAGTCAAAAAGTCAAAAAAATCATTGACTATCGGAGTACCAAAAGAAATATCATTCCAGGAAAACAGAGTTGCCTTAGCTCCAGCTGCTGTTGCACTTCTTACAAAAAACGGACATGAGATACTTATAGAAACAAATGCCGGAAAAGCTGCTCATTTCAATGACAATCAATACAGCGAAGCTGGTGCAATAATTGTTTATTCTCCGCGCGAAGTTTATCAATCTGATATAATTCTAAAGGTAGGACCTCCAAGTCCTGAAGAAACAGATTTGTTTAAAACTAAACAAACTTTAATCTCAGCATTAAATTTACAAAGCCAAAAAGCAGAATTTTTCAAAAGCCTTAGTTCAAAGAAAATGCTATGCATTGCCTATGAATTTATGAAAGACAGAACTAAAACATTCTCCGTATTACGTTCTATGAGTGAAATAGCCGGAAATACATCTTTACTGATAGCTGCAGAGTATTTATGTCATCCTGAATTAGGTAAAGGCACAATGCTTGGTGGATTTTCAGGAATTACTCCTACGGATGTAGTTATTTTAGGCGCAGGTACAGTTGGAGAATTTGCAGCAAGGGCAGCCCTCGGACTTGGAGCTCAGGTTAAAATATTTGATAATTCTATTTATAAGCTCAGAAGATTTCAGTGTAATGTAAATGCAAGAGTATTCACTTCTATTCTGCACCCTGAAGTATTATTGAAAGCATTGAAAACAGCAGATGTTGTTATTGGAGCTATTCATGCAGCAGAGGGCAAAACGCCATTTGTTGTTACAGAGGATATGGTAATGCAGATGAAACCGGGTTCTGTCATAGTTGACGTTAGTATTGACCAGGGAGGTTGTTTTGAAACTTCTCAGGTTACTAATCATACTTCACCTGTATTTACCAAACATGATGTAATTCATTATTGTGTTCCTAACATCGCCTCAAAAGTTCCTCGTACGGCATCTTATTCTCTAAGTAATATTTTTGCTCCAATGCTTTTAAATATTGGTGAAGCAGGTGGAGTTGAAAATTTCCTTTTAACTGATATGGGATTAATGCAGGGAGTTTATATATTAAATGGGACTATCACTAATAAATATATTGGAGAAACATTTAAGCTACCTTACCAAAGCATCGAATTGCTTATGGCAGCGTATCATTAAAATGAGGTATTAACTTCTATTTCTTCGAACTATTTATGAAAATCATCTGTATACAGAAAAATTACTCCAAACTTAGAACTCCTAAATCCGAACCAATAATTTTCTACCTTAAACCCGAAACTTCTCTCCTACTTAATAACCGTCCTTTTTATTACCCTGACTATACAAAAGACATTGTGTGCAATGTCGAATTGGTTCTTAGAATTAATAAAGTAGGGAAATATATAAACGAAAAGTTTGCTTCTACTTATTATGATGAAATTGGGCTTGCAATTAATTTCACTGCTCTTGATTTGCAAAAAGATTGTATTAAAAATAAACAACCCTGGGAACTGTCATCATCTTTTGATAACTCAGCACCTTTAAGTAAATTTATAAATAAAAGCACATTTGCAGATATTGATAACTTAAAATATTTGTTGAAAATTAATGATAAAACAGTCAGAAAGCATGACACCTCAAATTTATTATTTTCATTTGATAAGATTGTCTCGCATGTTTCACAATATATAACGCTAAAAACAGGTGATTTGATTTTTACAGGTGCGAGAACTAAACTAATACCTGTTAAGATTAGCGATCAGCTTGAAGCATTTATAGAAGACCAGTGTTTATTGAAATGCAGGATTAAATAAAGCAAATATTTTATTGCCGTTTATAAAGTTCAAACGCTGAAGTTTTAATAATTACTTTATTATAATCAGGAATTACAACAGGATTTACAGATTTTTCTGCCAGGAAAAATTCATTTTGTTTCACAGGGTCTAAGCTGATATTAAAATATCTTATTAAATAACATTGCAAACTCCAGTTATTCCAATCTTTTTGAGTTATACTGATTGCTGTATATTTTGGAACTACTTTGCCTATCTCATAAACATCATTGATAATATCTTTATCTCTGCCTACCTTTCCTTTTTGTAATACAGAAAATGTAAGTATAGAAAAAAATAAAACTAAGCTGAACAAATAAAACAATTTAAAACTATTAGATTTTATATTGCTCTTCTCAATAAAAGCCAATACAAACGGAGCAATCAGAACAGATAAACCGATTGCAAAAAAAGGCAAAGAAGGAACAAAGTAAAATCCTTTTTGCACTAAAGTAAGCAATAATGGCATTGAACCTGATAGTCCCACGAATAGAAATAAAAGAGAAACATTAACTTTAGAATATAGCAGGCTTTTGACTTTCTTTAGTCCGTTAATTAAAAAGATAATAAATACAAATATGATTTGTGGTAATAATTCTGTAAACAAACGGTATAAAATATAAAACCTGTTGTCAACAGTTGGAACATCATTAATACGATGAAAAGCTCTTTTAAATAAATATATTGATAAGCTCTCTTTACTTTCAGGAATTATAAATAATATTGAATAAATTATAACAGGAATAACTGTAATTATCAGGGAATAAACAACAGCTCTTTTAAAGCTAAGCTTTTTTGTTATTATCCAGTATATTAATGGGAATGTGATTGGAAAAAAGCCGGGAAAGCCTTTGCTGAATGTAGCCAGAAAAATACTAATACCCGATAATATCCATATTAAGATATAATGTTTTGGAGATTGAATAGCTTTAAACATTAAGAAAACAGAAAGCAAAGTAAAAATACCCATAGTGTTTTCGTGCATATTATTTGAATATGACCAGAAACAAACAGGAATAGTTATCCATAAAATTATTGATAACCACCCTACCCTTTTTAATTTTTCTTCATTTCTAAAAATTTCTTTCCATAATAAATTTATCATCACTGCAGTAATGCACATTGTCAGAAAAGTATAAATCCGTTCAACATACATACTGTTACCCAATATCCTGAAGAATATAGATTGAATGCCAAAAACAAGAGGAGGCTGTTCATGAAAAGATGGTAATTCGCCTACATTATATAAGCTGAATTGAGGAAACCAGAATGTTCCAATACCTATACCCAGATTATGCGCTACGCTTGTATAAAGCATGGCATCCATAAACATTCCATCCTGAATTAATTTTGGCAGTGTTAAACCAATGAGAAAACTAAATGCTATCAGCCAATATGGAAATTGATTGTTATATAAATACTTTCTAATCATAAAAACAAAGACTGCAAACCTAACATATTTTTATTCGCATAATAATAATTTTAAATGTGCTCATGAAAATAAATGTTCATTTTGTATGTGCATATTAAAAAATTTATATAGGTTTGCTTCTGATTTATTTATCTAAAAAGGACTTTGTTTGTCCCTTCTTTAAGCAAAATTCAACAAATATAAAATTAATAGATGATTAATTCTATAAAACGATACTGGGAACAAAAACCATTACTATTAATTCTAATTATTGGAGCACTTATCAGGTTAATTTCCGCAATATTTTCAAAAGGATTTGGCATGCAGGATGATCATTTTCTTGTTATTGAAGCTGCTCAATCCTGGATTGATGACAGTATCAACTGTGGGTGGCTGCCTGTGTCAGGAAACAATATCACTCCTCCCGGACATAGCTTCTTATATCCCGGACTGCACTATCTTTTCTTCTATTTTATGAAATGGATAAATCTAACTGACCCGCAAACCAAAATGTTTTTTATCAGGTTTTTCCATGCTGCTTACTCTCTCCTGGTTGTTTATTTTGGATTTAAGATAACTGAAAAGCTTTCTAACAAAAAGACTGCATCTCTTGTGGGTTTGCTTCTGGCAGTTTATTGGTTTATGCCTTTTTACAGTGTACGCAACCTGGTTGAAATGGTTTGCATACCCCTTCTGATGTGGGGCACCTGGCTCATTCTAATTACGAATTACGAATTACGAATTACGAATAAAAAGGCTAAAGACTTACTACTTGCAGGATTAATTTTGGGTATTGCTTTTTCTATCAGATATCAGACATTGGTTTTTACAGGTGGCTTAGCTCTTGTTATGCTCATGCAAAAGAAATGGAAAGAGCCTTTTTTTATGTTAACAGGTGTGCTTCTGTCAATAGTGCTTTTTGAAGGCGGAATAGATTATTTTGTATGGGGTTATCCTTTTGCTGAATTAATACAATATGTAATATATAACCTTGATAATGCCTATAATTATATAACTCTCCCCTGGTATCATTATATTGTTTATCTGCTGGGTATGCTTTTACCTCCTGTCAGTTTATTCCTATTTTTTGGCTATTTTTATGCTGCTTACCTGATTGGTAAATCTAAAGATATGA
>CAZMDE010000050.1:0-9913 GCA_964564355.1 uncultured Bacteroidales bacterium
ATTGCCACCCCTCCCCTTTACCTTATCAAGAAAGGAAAGAGCGAACATTACTGCTGTACAGAGGAAGAGCGTCAGAAGATAGTTGCTGACTTTACAAATGATGGCGCTAAAGAAACAAATATCCATATTCAGAGATATAAAGGTCTGGGAGAAATGAATGCCGAGCAATTATGGACAACTACCATGAGCCCTGAATTCCGCACTCTACGACAGGTTACAATAGAAAATGCTGCTGAGGCTGATTACATCTTCTCTATGCTTATGGGAGATGAGGTGCCTCCGAGAAGAGCATTCATTGAAAAACATGCCAAATACGCCAGAATCGACGTGTAATCAATTTAACAATTTAACAATTTGACAATTTGATAATTTGGAAATTTGATAATGAAATATCTGATTATAAGTTACTAATCTCTAATCTCCGATATGAACATATTAAGAACCATTAGCAGGATTATATTAGGACTGTTATTTATATTTTCAGGATTTGTTAAAGGTGTTGACCCTATTGGCACTCAGTACAGAATAATTGACTATTTCATAGCTTATCATACAAACTGGGCTATTCCTTCAGCCCTCTATCTGTCTATATTTCTTTGCATGTTTGAATTCCTGATGGGTGCGCTTGTATTGCTGAATGTAAGGGTAAGATTAGTCTCATGGCTTGTTCTTCTGATGATGATTTTCTTTACTCTTACCACTTTCTATGATGCTCTTTATAATCCCGTTCCTGACTGCGGATGCTTCGGAGATGCAATCAAGCTGACCAACTGGCAGACATTCTATAAGAATATTGTCATAATGGTATTTGTTGGAATTTTCTTTTATGACAGAAATATTATTAAACCTACTTTTACTGCTAAAGGGGAATTTATTGTTACTTTAATAGTAATACTTGTTTTTTTAGGGTTTGAAAGACATAATCTCAGACATTTGCCTTTGATTGATTTCACCTCATGGAAAGCAGGCACTAAACTTGCTCCTGATAATCCTAAGCCCATACAATATTTTTTAACTTACACTAACAAACAAACCAACAAACCAAAGGAATTCCTTTCTTCTGACACTGTTTGGAAAGACTCAGTAAACTGGAAATTAATGCCTAACTCTACAAGGATTGTTGATCCGAATCCTAAAGGACCAGACATTGTGATTGAAGACAAAGACAGAAATAACCTAACGGATAATATTATCAGAAACCCTGACTTTAATTTTATCCTTGTTGCTTATGACCTTTCTAACACTAACAAGAAAGCATTTAAAAAAGTAAATGAATTCTTCAAACAATCTTATGCAAACGGTCATTCTTTCATTATCCTCACAAGCAGTCTGCCTGAAGAAATTGATAAATTCAGAAAAGAATTTAATATTGATGAAAATATTGAGTTTCTGTTTGCTGACGATACCACACTGAAAGCTATGATACGTTCTAATCCGGGTTTAATACTTCTGAAAAAAGCTGAAATCCTTAAGAAATGGCATTATAATGATATGCCCGAATACCTTAAAGTAAAAGAAAAGTTAATAAAATAAATCTGGTTTTTCTAAATCTGAGTAATCTTAAGAATTTGATAAATCTTACAAATCCGGTTAATTTGAATGTGTAAACCTTTTGGCTTTAATTAATTTGAGCTTCAGATCAAGGAACCTGTCAATGTCTTCACCGTCCTGTTTGTTATTATCATGCATAAGCTGCATACAATAATTAAACAAATCAGAGGCAGCTTCAACTTTACCAAGATCCAGATAGAGGTCACAGATAAAACCTGCAATATATATAAACTCATAGTCAATATCCTTACAAAACTTGTTAATCTCAAGAATAACATTGCAAAGCTCTGCTGCCTCCCAATCCTTTCCCTCTTCTGTAAGCCTAACAGCTTCCTTAAAAAACATTATAGTTTGCTCTTTATAAAAATCACCATGCTTTTCCCTTATCTCATTTACAAAATCTTCAATTTTGTTTTTTTCCATATGTAAAATCTTAAAGAGTTATTAATTCATTAACGAAAAAATATTCGTTTAGGTACATGTTTAATAAATAAAACTCTATCTCTTATTCACTATTGAACCAATGAACTTAATTTATCTGAATAATTTTTTTCTTTGCTAACCTTTGCGTTTTATTAACTTTGCGCTCTTTGCGTGCACCATTTTCTGACAATCTATGACTAACTTCATTCTCAAGCGTCTAATCTATGGAATACTCGTTTTATTCGGAGTTACTTCCATAGTTTTTCTGCTTTTTAATGTTTTGCAGGGTGACCCTGCAAGAATGATGCTGGGGCAAAGAGCTGACATATCTTCTGTTGAAGCTATCAGAAAAGACCTCGGACTTGACAAACCTAAGTTCACACAGTACCTTAATTACCTTAATGATATTTCACCCGTATCAATTCATAATTACAAAAACCCCGAAAGCTTCTGGTATCTTGACACAGCAAAATATACAGCAAATTTTAAGATTGTCAGATTATCAGATTATCAGATTACCTTAAAGAAACCATATCTCAAGCGTTCTTATCAGAGCAAGAGAAAAGTTACCGAGATAATTGCTGAAGCTTTCCCCAATACTGCTATACTAGCTTTGACAGCTATGGCATTTGCTTTGATTGTTGGTGTTTTTATAGGTGTTATCTGTGCTGTTAAAAAAGACTCCTGGTTTGACAAAATATCTCTTATAATAGCTGTATTCGGAATGTCTTTACCCTCTTTCTTTGCAGCAATTATCATTGCCTGGCTCTTTGCCTATGTTCTTGGTGATTATACAGGGTTGAACATGTTTGGCAGCTTATATACTGTTGATGATATGGGCAGAGGTGAGTACCTCAGTCTGAAAAACCTTATTCTTCCTGCATTCACGCTTGGCATCCGTCCGCTTGCAATTATAATTCAGCTAACTAAAAACTCTATGCTCGAAGTTCTCAATCAGGATTACATAAGAACTGCAAGAGCAAAAGGATTGAGTAATTTTAAGGTAATTTACAAGCATGCTCTGAAGAATGCCATGAACCCTGTAATTACTGCTGTGTCCGGGTGTCTTGCTTCGCTGCTTGCAGGTGCTGTTTTTGTTGAATATATATTCGACTGGAAAGGAATTGGAGTCGTGATTGTTGATGCTCTTGAAAAATATGATTTCCCTGTAGTTATGGGAGCAGTTCTCTTTATATCTGTCATTCTGATTATAATTAATATTTTTGTGGACATATTATACGGTCTCATCGACCCCAGAGTAAGAATTAATTAATAATGAATATGAGAAGCTGTTTAAAAGATTTCTTTCTCTGTGATTCTCTGTGGATTCTTTGTGGCTCTCCGTGTAACAAATTATTACACAGAGCTGCACTGAGCAGACACAGAGTCACACTGAGCTTTATAGATAGCCTTTAATAATCAACCAATAAATTAAAATTATGCGTAAAAAGATCGTAGCCGGTAACTGGAAAATGAACAAAACCTTCGAAGAAGGTACAGAATTAGTAAGCGAAATAATCGGTCTGCTTGAAGAAGACGAGCATTTTCAAACAAAAGATTATTTATTTACAATTCTTGCACCACCATTTATTCTTCTGACAGATTGTCAGATGCTTACAATCGACAATCCTAAAATATCCGTTGCAGCTCAAAACTGCTATTCAGAAGAAAAAGGAGCCTTCACCGGTGAAGTATAAGCACAAATGATTGCCTCATTAGATGTAAAACATGTCATAATCGGTCATTCTGAAAGACGAAGCTACTTTAAGGAAGACAATCAGATGCTTGCCAAAAAGGTAAAAGTCGCTTTAAAAAACAACCTCTCCCCTATTTTCTGCTGTGGAGAATCAGCGAAAGAAAGAGAACTTAATAATCATTTCTCTGTTATTAAAAATCAATTAGAAGAAGGACTGTTTGACCTTAATGCAGAAGAATTAAAAAAAATAATAATTGCTTATGAACCTGTATGGGCTATCGGGACAGGCGTAACCGCAAGTCCCGCACAAGCTTACGAAATGCACAAATATATCCGTACACTTATCACTGATAAATACGGCAAAGAAGTTGCAGATGAGATATCAATCCTTTACGGAGGTAGCTGCAACTCAAAGAATGCTGCAGAACTATTCGATAATCCTGATATTGATGGCGGCTTGATTGGCGGCGCCTCACTCATTGCTGAGGAGTTTGTCAAAATTATTGATTCAGTAAAATAAATATTTGTTAATAGTTTATTATCTTGTTTCCTGTATCAAATTAGCAATAACCTTTATCATCATTTCTTTATCAATTGGTCTGCTTTCAGCTACCATTAATGTCAAAGCCACGAGCATATTATTATCTATTATTCTGACACCATGCTTATCAAACAATGAATTATTTTTATGCATGAACCAGATAAACAATGAAGCTGCTATTCTTTTAGTACCATCAAAAAATGAATGATTTTTCACCAGCATGTACAATAAATTTGAAGTCTTTTCTTTTATTGACGGATAAAGGTCTTTTTTATCAAATGTCTGATATATCGTATACAATGAGCTTTTCAGTGAATCATCCTTTTCTTTTCCAAACAGTTCAGTAGATTCAACCATCACTTTCATTTCTTCTATTATTCTCTTAGCCTCTTTATATGTTAGCTTATATATTCCTTTCTTCTTGTTATCCTTAATTTCTAATTTCTGGTAGTCGTACTTATCCAATAAATCAAGAGCTTCAGTATAATTTGACAAAACTTTTAAAATGCCCTTTGCCTCTTCACCTTTTAGTTCCTTATATTTTGCAACATTTCCAATTAATGATATTGTCTTATACAATTCTTTAAGTTGCTTTATCTCTACTCCTAATTTTTTTTCATTAAGGACATATCCTTTTACCAAAAATTCCTTTAATGTCCTTGTAGCCCATATCCTGAATTGAGTTGCTCTCCTTGAATTTACTCGATAACCAACAGAAATTATACATTCTAAATTATAAAATTTCACTGCTTTATCTGAATTAGTAATGTGCAATTTTTGCACATTGCTTTTTTCAACAAGTTCTTTACTTTTAAAAATATTCCCTAAATGTTTTGTTATAACACTCCTTTCAGTATCATAAAGCTGTCCTATCTGGGCTTGTGTAAGCCAAATAGTTTCCTTTTCAACCCAAACTTCAATTTCTGAACCTTTATGTATCTGATATATTATTATGTCCGTAATCCTGTTTTTATCCATACTTATAATTAATTTTATTTTGCATTTAACAGTTTAAATGAACTTTCTTCCAGTGCATTTTTGCAAATTTACTAATTATGAAGTTAACTGCTCATTTCTTATAGTCTTATATACTATATGAATATTTTAATATTACTTTGCATAACTTTGATTTTTTTTACTTTGTGTTTAACCTTTGTGTTCCTTTGTGGTAAAAATTTATTATCAGCGTTAATCCTAATAATCTTAATAAATCAGTGTACTATTTTTTAATCAAGAACTCACATTTATCTATGCAATTAACAATTAAAATTCTTCCAGAAAAGAAATTAATCGGTAAACGGATTACTATGTCCCTTGCCGATAACAAAACCTTCGACCTCTGGAAAAGCTTTATGCTCAGACGAAAAGAAATTAAAAACAACCTGACTAATTATTTATTTTCAATTCAGGTATATAATGAATCATTTGATTTTCAAAACTTCAATCCACAAGCAACATTTGAAAAATGGGCTGCAATAGAAGTAACGGACTTTGACATAGTACCCGATGAAATGGAAACCATTATATTGTCAGTAGGACTTTATGCAGTTTTCATTCATAAAGGTGCTGCTGACACTGCTCCAAAAACCTTTCAATACATATTCGGAACATGGCTACCAAACTCAGATTTCATATTAGACAATCGACCACATTTTGAATTATTAGGAGAAAAATATAAAAACAACTCCCCTGATTCCGAAGAAGAAGTCTGGATTCCAATTAAACGTAAAGAATAATGATTTGCTCTAAATTATATATAAACATTTTTACATTAACTTAGTTCAGGAAAAGACAGTAATTTGGTGCTTATTATTTGGTATTTATAATGAGCTTGTCTCGGTATTGTTACGGTGTTATAGGATAAAAAAACACCCCATCTGATGAAAATTATTTTTTAACAATCAATATAATATCACAGGTACTGTATAGGTACTGCATAGGTACTGTATAGGTATCATGAAACCCTTGTATTATTCTGAAAATCAATGTATTATATATTATACTGATATTTAGAGGTTTACGATTTGGTATTAACACTCTTTCTGAAGTCATTCTGGTATCATCTTGGTATCACATAGGCATCACATCAAGATAAAACTATGATATTTAACTTATTACAATATACATTATTAATATATATTATATTATAATACTGTTATTCAACTAATTAAAAGCAAATATGAATTTCTACCTGTTATATTTGGAATTTAATAATTGAATAATTCACTTAATTAATTTTTCATTATCTTTGCACCCGATTCACCTTAAAGCCTAAATCTCAAATTTTAATCGTACATCGTACACTCTAAATCTTATAATCTGATTATCTGATAAATCTGACAAATCAACGTATGGACTATAATACAGTAAGAAATAAATTAATTATTCCTGAATATGGCAGGAATATACAGAAGATGGTTGAATATGCAATATCTGTTGAGGACAGGGAGAAAAGAACCAAGATAGCTCACCTTATCACAGGTGTTATGACTCAGCTTGCTCAGGGGAATAAGGATACTGTTGAGTTCCGCCATAAAATGTGGGACCATTTATGCGTTATATCTGATTTCAAGCTTGATGTAGATGCTCCTTTTCCACCTTTGGCAAGGGAAGAAGCTGAAGTTAAGCCCGGCAGACTCAAATATCCATATAAGGTGATAAAATACCCTCATTATGGCAATAATATAAAACTGTTAATTGAAAAAGCTATCTCTCAACCTGAGGGTCCTGCAAGAGATGAATTTGTCAGGTCTATTGCCAATCACATGAAAAAGCTTTATCTTACCTGGAACCGTGAAGCTGTTGAAGATGATATTATTAATCAGAATCTTTCTGAGCTGTCTGAAGGCAATCTTAAGCTTAATGAAGGAGTAAGACTGCAAAACACACACGATATTTTGTTAAAAGCTAATAAGAAAAAGAAATTTATTCCTAAACCAGGCTCTAATCCTCATCATAACAACAATAATAATAGAATCAACAGAAGCCAGAGGGATTTTAATAAATAATTAGTAGTAAGTCGTAAGTCGTAAGTAATAAGTAATTCTTCTAAAGACTTAAGATTTTAAAGATTTTATCTTTTCTTCAATCACCTTTATTTTACTTTCAGCATCTGACAGCTTTTTACGCTCCATCTCAATAACCTTGACAGGTGCATTATTCACAAAGCTTTCATTATCTAATTTCCTGAGAACTGTATTTAAGAAGCCTTTTGTGTATTCCAGTTCCTCATTTAGCTTTGCTATTTCCTCTTCTTTGTTGATATTGTGAGTTAAAGGAATATAAAATTCAGTAGTATTAACCATAAATGTCATAGCATTTTCCGGTTTCTCTTCAACATATGCTATTTTGCTAAGGTTGCAGAGCTTCATTACAATGCTGTCAAAAGTAGTATCAGGTTGTTCATTGTAATTCTTCTTGATTAGAAGCTCAATGCTTTCTTTCTGAAGTATATTTTTTTCTTTCCTGATATTCCTGATTTCAATAATAACTTTCTCAGCAATGTCAAACTGAACAATTATTTCATCATTATGCTTTTCGGATTTTGGCAAAGAAGTCATCATAATGCAATCCTTTTCTTCTCTTTGTCCGATGAGGGACCAAACCTCTTCTGTGATAAACGGCATAAACGGATGCAACAGCTTAAGCAGCTTTTCGAATATGATTATAGTTTCATCGTAGGTCTTTTTATCAATTGGCTGTTGATAAGCCGGCTTTATTATTTCAAGGTACCAGGAGCAAAAATCATCCCATACCAGCTTATAAACTACCATCAAAGCTTCTGAAATACGGTACTTTAAAAAGTTGTCTTCAAGCAGGTCAATAGTCGAATTTAGCTTTGTAGTTAGCCAGTTCAGCGAAACTTTACAATAATCAGGCTGCTCAATATTGTTGTCAATTTCCCAGCCATTAACAAGTCTGAATGCATTCCATATTTTATTGCTGAAATTCCTGCCCTGCTCGCAAAGGCTTTCATCAAACAATAAATCATTTCCTGCAGGTGAAGAGAACAGCATTCCAACTCTAACACCATCTGCCCCGAATTTATCCATCAGGTCAACCGGGTCAGGTGAATTGCCAAGTGATTTTGACATTTTACGCCTCTTTGTGTCCCTAACCATGCCTGTCAGGTATACACTATTAAACGGCTTGTCATTTCTGTATTCATATCCAGCCATTATCATTCTTGCTACCCAAAAGAAAAGTATATCAGGTGCAGTGATAAGGTCATTTGTTGGATAATAATAATTTACATCAGCATTATCAGGCTTTCTGATGCCATCAAATACTGATATAGGCCATAGCCATGATGAAAACCATGTATCCAAAACATCATCATCCTGCCTCAGGTCTTCAGATTTATAAGATTTGTAAGATTCATCAGATTTATAAGATTTACTATTAACAATTCTTAATGCATCTTCTTTGGTTTTGGCAACAACATAGCTGCCGTCAGGCAGATAAAAAGCAGGTATTCTCTGTCCCCACCAAAGCTGGCGGGAAATACACCAATCTCTCAGGTTCTCAAACCAATGCTTATATGTATTCTTAAACTTTGCAGGATAAAAGCTGATAGTATCATCCATCACCTTTTCGAGAGCAGGCAGACCCAGCTTCTTCATTTCGCAGAACCACTGTGTAGAAAGCTTGGGTTCTATAACTTCATTAGTTCTTTCAGAATAGCCTATATTATTAGTGATTTCCTCAATCTTTTCAATATGTCCTTTTGCTTCAAGCTCTTTTACAATCTTTTTCCTTACAATAAACCTGTCTTCTCCAATGTATAGCTGAGCTTTTTCATTCAGACTGCCATTATCATTAAATATATCAATACTATCAAGCTTGTGCTTAATTCCGAGATTATAGTCATTTATATCATGAGCAGGTGTTACTTTCAAAGCCCCTGTACCAAACTCGCGGTCAACATATTCATCATATATAATCGGCAATGGGCGGTTAATGAGTGGCAGCAATGCTCTTTTACCTTTTAGATGCTTGTACCTTTCATCTTCAGGATGAACGCAAATAGCAGTATCTCCCAATATAGTCTCCGGTCTTGTAGTTGCAATTGTGAGCCAATCGTTTTCAGCACCTTCCAGCTGATATTTAATATAGTAGAGCTTTGATTTTACTTCTTTATAATTAACTTCCTCGTCAGAAACAGCAGTCAGAGCCGAAGGGTCCCAGTTAACCATTCTTACACCACGATAAATATATCCTTTATTATATAGGTCAATAAACACATCAATAACCGATTCGTACATGTCCTCATCCATAGTGAACTTTGTACGTGTCCAGTCGCATGAAGCACCAAGCTTTTTCAGTTGCTCAAGTATTATACCTCCGTGCTTTTCCTTCCATTCCCAGGCATACTTTAAAAACTCTTCCCTTGTAATATCTTTCTTATTAATACCTTTTTCTTTAAGCATGTTTACAACTCTCGCTTCAGTAGCAATTGAAGCATGGTCAGTGCCCGGCACCCAGCATGCATTCTTACCCTGCATTCTTGCCCGCCTTACAAGTATATCCTGTATAGTATTGTTCAGCATATGACCCATATGCAAAACACCAGTCACATTTGGAGGAGGTATTACTATAGTATATGGTTCTCTTTCATCAGGAACAGACTTAAAAAAACCCTGCTCCATCCAGTATTTATACCATTTCTCCTCAGTTTTCGCCGGGTCATATTTTGTCGCAAT
>CAZMDE010000050.1:10013-11581 GCA_964564355.1 uncultured Bacteroidales bacterium
TTGCGAAATTAATAAAAGTTTTCAATGAAAATTTCTTAATAAGTCATCAGATTTTATTAACTTTGCACTCTTTTTTAAATTTAAAAACTGATTAATAGAGAGTTAGAGAAAAATAGCATTTAAACATGGCGTTAGAAGTTATAAAGAATGAATTTCCCGGGTTGCTTGTAATAAAACCTAATGTTTTTAAAGACGAAAGAGGCAGTTTCTGTGAGACTTATAATAAAAATGACTTTAAGTCAATAGGCATATCATATGAATTCCTTCAGGATAATCAGTCTGTTTCAAACAAGGGAGTTCTTAGAGGCTTGCATTTCCAGAATCCTCCGTTTGAGCAAGGGAAATTAATAAGGGTTGTTAAAGGCTCCGTAAGGGATATTGTTGTTGACATCAGGAATAATTCTCCGCAGTATGGAAAATACTTCTCAGTGATTCTGTCAGAAGAGAACAATCTGATGCTATGGGTGCCACCTGGTTTTGCTCACGGTTTCCTAACGCTTGAAGATAATACTATATTTATTTATAAATGCTCACAGGTATATAATAAAGCTTCAGAAGGGGCAATTTTATGGAATGATCCTGATTTGAATATTGACTGGAATATTGATGAGCCAAATATATCTGAAAAGGATAAAAGTGCAATAAAATTTAAAATGTTAAATTCTAAATTTTAAATTAATGTATTTAATAGTAGTCTATATTTCTTTTTTTATTGGTACTGTTATTTTTTCGATTCTGATAAATGGATTTTTCTTAAAATTCACTAAATCATTAGGATCAAAAAACACTAATAATGAAACAATAGTAAGGTGGAGCCCTGAAGTCAAACCGGCTATAGGCGGAATATCTTTTTTTATTATCTTTTTGCTATCAACTATTGCTTATCCTTTCTTTTTCCAGGGAAGTGAATATTTTTTAAATCTCAATTTTGTCGGTATTCTATTAGCCTGCTCACTTGGTTTCCTGATGGGTTTATATGATGATGCATTTAATACTGACCCTTTCATTAAAGCGTTTACACAAATTACATGCGGATTAATATTAATTTCTACTGACACTTACATTAATATATTCCCGAATATTTTCTTAAATTATTTTATTACATTATTCTGGGTAATAGGTTTAATGAGCTCTATCAATCTTCTTGACAATATGGATGGGATAACAGCATTAGTGTCATCCTCAATAATTTTAACAATAATTATAAGCTTCTTTTTAAGTAACAATTTCTCAAATCCTGAAATAATAACATTAATAGGAATTCTTGCAGCTCTCATTGGTTTTCTTTATTACAACTGGCATCCATCAAAAATGTTTATGGGAGACACGGGGAGCCAGTTTCTTGGCGTGTTTTTAGCAGCTGTAGGCATTAATTTTTTCTGGAATGGCAAAGGTATTAATGGCGAACATACTGCTACTAAACAAATCATAAGCACTCTAATTGTATTTGCAATTCCAATTATAGATACTTCTGTGGTTTTTATTAAAAGAATAGCTGCTAAGAATTCACCATTTATCGGAGGGAAAGACCATACTACTCACCATTTGTCTTATTTAGGGCTTACAGA
>CAZMDE010000051.1:0-6985 GCA_964564355.1 uncultured Bacteroidales bacterium
TAATCTTCTAATCTTAGTATCGTTTTATGGCAGAATTTAAGAAAAGTCTTACCCTGTTTGATTCTACAGCTATTGTAATAGGCTCAATGATAGGTTCGGGTATTTTTATTGTCAGTGCAGATATGTCACGTTTGCTTGGCTCACCAGGATGGTTATTGGTTGCATGGCTAATAACCGGTGTGATGACAATGATTGCTGCAGTGAGCTATGGTGAGCTTTCTTCAATGATGCCTAAGGCTGGCGGACAATATATTTATCTGCGTGAAGCTTATAATCCTCTATCAGGCTTTCTGTATGGCTGGACAATGTTTCTTGTTATTCAGACCGGCACTATAGCTGCAGTGGGTATGGCTTTTGCAAAGTTCACAGGAGTCCTTATTCCCTGGGTATCTGAGAATAATATATGGCTTGATTTAGGATTTGACAAATTGAATACTGTACATATAATAGCTATATCTTCAATTGTCCTGTTGACATTTACAAATACAAGAGGCATAAAGACAGGCAAGTATATTCAGAATTCCTTTACTTATGTAAAAGTTCTGCTGGTTCTGCTATTTGTTATAATTGGCTTTTTCATTGCAAAAGATACGGGAGCAATTTCGATTAACAGTAAGATATTTTGGGAACCATCAATATTAAAGAATAATAGTCTGCTGCCCCTTACCGGATTTGCGCTGATTGCAGCAATTGGCTCGGCAATGGTTGGTTCGTTATTTTCTTCTGATGCCTGGAATAACATAACCTTTGCAGGCGCTGAAGTTATAAATCCCAAAAAAAATATTGCCTTGAGCCTGTTCTTTGGAACTTTGATAGTAACAATACTATATATTCTTGTGAATATTGTTTATCTTCAGGTATTGCCACTCCGCGGCGACCCTCAAGGAGCTACAATCTTCGAGAGAGGAATCCAGTATGCAACAAATGACAGGCTTGGAACTGCTTCAATAACAGGTATATTCGGGGAATATGCTGCGATAATTATGGCTGCATTTATAATGTTTTCAACCTTTGGCTGTAATAATGGCTTAATATTAGCCGGGTCAAGAGTTTATTATGCTATGGCTGAAAATGGTCTTTTCTTTAAAGGAGTAGGCAAATTGAACAGCAGAGGGGTACCTGCAGCAGGTTTAATTGCTCAGTGTATATGGGCTTGCCTGCTATGCTTATCCGGTACATACGGTCAGTTGCTTGACTATGTTGTGTTTGCTGTGCTTATATTTTATGTGCTTACTATACTGGGTATATTTGTATTAAGGGTCAAAAGACCAAATGCTGAACGCCCTTACAAAGCCTTCGGCTATCCTGTTTTGCCTGCTATATATATCCTGCTTGCTTGTGTGATTTTGTTAATTCTGCTGATTTATAAGCCTGACTACTCAATTCCCGGACTGATAATAGTTATTTTAGGAATACCTGTTTATTACATATGGAAGGGATTTAGTAAAAAAGTAAATTAGTAAATGAGACGGATATATTTATTTATTGTTCTTTTTCTGTTTATTTCAATACAGTTATCAGCTCAAAGAGTTAAAGTTTGCAAAGAATTCAGAAAGCTCAGCCGACCTGAGAAGTGCTGGGTTATTAAACATCCTTTTATTGCTAAAAAAGCTTTCTTACTTACACAATCAGTTCGCAAAGCAACTGACAGCTTAAAAAACACCACAATACTTGACGGAGATGCAAATGGCGGACAGGTTGATGCTTTCAGACATTCTTACTGGATGGCTTTATTATCTCATAAATTTAACTGGAGAAAAGCATATCATCTGGGTAAAGCACATGAGAAAGGGAATTATATTGATTACAAAAAGCAAAAATATGAAGAGGGCTCTATTCCTGATAAAATTAGTTCTGATATGGATATTTGTAATAACCTGACCGGGATTGAAATTAGCTTCAAGTTTAAAGGTTATAATTTAAAGTTCAAAGAAGTAAAAGATAGTTTACAGAAAGTCATTTTAAAATCAATATTAGATGGGAAAATGACAATAATTAAGAAGGATAGTAAAGGAAGATTTCTTGATGAAAAGGGGAATATTATTGATAATGACAGTATAAAACATAAATGGATAAATAATAAATGCCTTGTCCCTTCTAACTTTTACCGACTATGATGACTTCCTGAATTAATATATAATAAATCTCTTTATTACTAGGATAAGCTGAGCTAAAAGTTATTTAGTAATCAAAATTTCATCTATTTTTCTTAGTATTGCTTTTGATATTCTTGTAAACCCCAGATCTGTCAAATGAGTACCATCTATTGTTCCTTCATGGTCATTACCTATTAATTTATTAGATGTTAAATAGTATATATTATCATCCCCGCCTTTTTTATACTTTTTATAAAATTTCCTTAATGCCTCATTTTGTGAGCTTATAAAATTGAACTTATCCAAATTTAAATAAGAATCCTCTCTCATAATACTTTCAATTAATAATATAGGAACTTTCTTATCTATTTCTCTTATAGAATTGATAAAATCAGGTGCATTTTTCTCAATTTCTTCAGGTTCAGAATTGGGCACGCATTCAAGAATTATTAACTCAGGTTTTGCTGTCATTATAGACTCAGTCAGGTCTTTTTCAAATTTGCCATACCCGCTAAATCCCAAATTTATTACATTTTTGTTTAAACATCTTGATAATATTGCTGGATAAGACATCCCTGGTCTACTAGCTGAAGCTCCTTGGGTTATGCTGGTCCCATATATCACTATAGATGGTTTTAAAGAGACTTCTGTTTTAGGACATTCTATTGTACAACCCTTAACTATTCCTATTTCCAGGTTATTTACCCCATCAAATAATGGTAAATTCAGTATAAATTCCTTATATATTGAATCCATACCTTCAATTACCAATGATTCATTAAAAAATTGTTTTGTAGGTATTGCAATTCCAACAAATTGCCAGCTCTTACCTAACAAGGCATATAAATCCAATCCTTTAACAGCAATAGATGTAAAATAATTCTGGTAAGAATTGAATTTTAATTTCCAACGAACTTTTATCGCAGAAGAATTAGTTACAAATTTAATCCCTAAACCAGAAGAATGTTGTGAAAATAACCAAAACTGATTTTTCACCTTTCCCTTAGCTGATAAAGGAAGCCTAGTATAACCCTCTATACCGGGCAACTGTCCTGTTATTTCAAATAAATCTGCATTGTAATATTCAAATTGATTGTTTGTTTTCTTTGATAATGAATATTTAGTAGTCTGAGATTGTAAAGATTGTAATGTATTATTATTATTTTGCCCTATAGTTGATAATTGTAAATTACAGATTAAATAAAATAATATTATTACTATTATCTTTTTCATGAAATTTTAAATATCTATGTTCAAATTTATTATTATTCATTGAATATTGTGCCATACAAGAGCAGATGCGCCAAGTACAGCGGCATTTCCCAGCTTAATGCCTGATGATAAAAGTTTAACAGTTCCCTTAAAATGTTTTAACAAATATAAATCCATATAATAGCGTGTTGGCTTAAATATAAAATCACCGGCTTCTGCAAGACCACCAAAGAGAAATATTGCTTCAGGGCTTGTTATGGCTATAGTATCAGCAAGGCGTAAGCCCAACATCTTACCTGTTAATTCAAAGGCATCAATAGCAATTTTGTCATTCTTGAGAGCAGCTTCATAAATAAGCTTAGAATTTAAATGCCTAAAACCGGGTGCCGGGTCAGGACATGAACAACAAACACGTGCAAGCAATGGATCTCTAAGAAGGCTGGGTGTATCAGAATTTTCAAGGAACTCAATAACAGTTTTAGTTATTCCCGTAGCAGAAACATAAGTTTCAAGACAACCTTTACGACCGCATCCACACTGACGACCTTCAGTATCAATAATAGTATGACCCAATTCACCAGCAAATCCAGTATATCCGTACATAACTTCCCCATTTACCACAAATCCGCTTCCCAAGCCTGTGCCAAGAGTAATAACCACAAAATCCTTCATACCTTTTGCAGCTCCGTAAATCATCTCTCCTATTGCAGCGGCTTTTGCATCATTAGTAATAAAAACTGGAAGCGTAAAATGCTTCTTCATTAATTCAACAAAGGGTATAATACCTTTCCACTTTAAATTTGTCGGGTTTTCAATAGTCCCGCGATGAAAATTACCATTTGGTGCACCTATACCAATACCTCTTAGTGAGTATTGAGAATTGAGAATTGAGAATTGAGAATTAATTTCATTACTTAATTCCTTTATAAAATCATCAACAGTTTCATAATCACCGGTAAGAATAGAGTTTTTAGCAATTATTTTCCCGTCCTTGTCAATTACAGCATAACGAGTGTTAGTTCCGCCAATATCTAGACCAATAGCAACTGGAATCATTGATAAACAATTTGAAAATTTGAAGATTTGATAATTTATTATTACAATCTCAGAATCATGAAAGCTTTTTAAGTATTTTTATTAGAGCAGTAGCATCGTCCATAATATAAAAATGCAGACATTTAACTCCATTATTCAATAACTCTTCACACTGCTTATAAGCCCAGTTTATTCCAATTTCATTAACGTGCAGAGTGTTCTTATTAATTTCATCAACTAACTCTTCAGGAAGGTCAATATGAAAATTCTTTGGTATTGTTTTCAACTGGTTTTTGTTATTAAATATCTTTATTCCCGGAATAATAGGAACTTTAATACCTGTTTCTCTACATTGCTTCAGAAAATCCAGAAACTTTTTATTATCATAAAACATTTGCGAAACAACATAATCAGCGCCAGCATCTACTTTCTCTTTAAGATATTGAATATCAATTTTAAGATTAGGAGCTTCAACGTGTTTTTCAGGGTACCCTGCAACTCCAATACAAAAATCCATTGGAGATGAATTAAGAATTTCTTCTATATAATTACCATCCTTTAAAGCAGCAATTTGTTTTACCAGGTCACAGGCATAAAGATTAATTGATTTATCATTAGATAAATTCTTTTTATAATTTATTTCATCTCCGCGTAATGCGAGCACATTCTCTATTCCAAGATAATTAAGCTCAATAAGAGCATCTTCAGTTTCTTCCTTAGAAAATCCACTGCAAATGACATGTGCGACAGTATCAATATTGAAACGGTTTTGAATAACTCCGCAAATACCAATGGTCCCGGGTCTTTTTCTTCTTATCCGTCTCTTAATATTACCATCCTCAGTTTCCTCATATGTAGCTTCAGCAGAATGACTTGTTACGTCTATAAAAGGAGGGTTAAACTTTTGAAGCTTCTCAACTACATCAATAATATCCTTACCACTTCTGCCACGTGCAGGTGGTATAATTTCATAGCTGAATAAATTATTATTAGATTTATAAAGGTGCTCAATTACCTTCATTAAGTCTTATTTTTTAATAACTGTTACACTACCATTGAGTTTATTCTGAAGAAGTATATCACCACCTCCTATAGCATTAGGTTCCAGGACATAATAATAAACTCCCTCTTCAACCTTAGTTCCATTCAATTCTTTTCCAATAGAACCATCCCATACATTATAACAATATATTCCAAACTTTCCAGGACCATTAGTTCCACACTTATCGTCCTTACCATTGCATAAACCATCATCTTTGTCAGTTGTAAAATCCCATGTCTTTTCAAATACTTTTACTCCCCATCGGTTATAAATTCCTGCTTTTAATGTTTGCAATCCCTGAGCTTCAACTCTTAAAGATGAATTGCAATCTCCCTTACCTAAGGTTAATATATTTGATACTTTGTATATAATAGGTTTTTTAACTTTAACATCTATTGTATCCGTACAACCTGAAGAACTTAATTTTGTTGTATATGTAACTTCCGTACCATTTGGGTCATCATTTTTATAAATATGAGAAATGCTCGAATTTTGTGTAACTGAAGGTGAACCATCTCCAAAATCCCAGGTCAAAGGAATATTAGTATAATTAAAATTAACTGCTTCTGAAGCAAATATTTCTACAGGATTTGGTATTATTGTAATAGATTTTTTCAATTCAGGCACTTGGTTTACTACAATATTAAGTTGAGTAGAACAGTTAGCAGCATCAGAAACATTTACTGTTAAATTTAAAGGCACCATTGTATTAGTGCTGTTATTATTAATAAACATTCTCCAACTTGTTGAATCTGGTAAAGATGGATTATCTGACCATACATACTTATAAGGAGCTACACCTGTATTGCTGCTTACTTTTGCAATTAATGTATCTCCATAACATATCGTTCCACCGGGAGATATATCTGCTTTGAGGTTATTAACATCCACTTTTACCTGGTATGTGACTTCAGTGCAGGTTTTGCACTTGTCTTTGATCGATATTGTATAAGTAGTGTTCACAGTAGGATTAGCTGTAACATTAGTACCGGAAGTATTACTTAAACCCGTTGCAGGTGACCAGGTATAAGTATAAGGTGGATAAACTCCTCCTGCTACATTAGTAATAGTTAAGTTAGCATTATTACCCGGACAAATAACAACATCCGGGCTAACAGTTGCTGTTATAGGGTTAAAATGTTTTTTTGGGTCAATTATTTTAATCTTATATTTTGATTCTGTTGAGCAGCTTGTCTGAACTAAGAACAGGTCTATATCCTGATTTGGCTTAGATCCAGGACAAATAGGTTGAACACGAAATGAAAATGTGCTAACTCCCTTTGGGATAGTTAAGCTTGTTTTAATATCTTTTGGCTCAGTTATAAAATCTGTCCCATAAGTTCCTCCTGTATAGCTGATATTTATGACAGAGTCATTGATAACCGCTTTAGGCAGATTAAAAGTTACAATAGCATCTGAGCAGCCTTTAATTGCAGCAGTATCTAGAGGTTTATCATAAGTTATTATTGGATGAGGAATTGTAAAACTTTTTGCTTCAATAAATACTGATGAGTCATACACTCCGTCAACCAAATCTGCTATTGCAAGCTTAATATGATATGAATTACATGGAATAACATCGAGTTTAGCTATAAAAACT